>NZ_JALCZB010000140.1:0-8147 GCF_022690745.1 Anaeromyxobacter sp. SG64
CGCCTTCGGCGCCCCCGCCGCGGCCGCGCGCGAGCGGCCCGGCCTCGCCATCGCGTCCTGCACCGCGAGCGCCGCGCGCTGCGCCATGAGGTGGGCGCGCATCACCCGCTCGGCCTCCTCCGCGTCGCCGCGCCGGAGCGCGCGCATGAGCTTGCGGTGCTCGGCGAGCGAGGCCTCGAGCCGGCCGGGCACGCGGAGCTGGCGGCCGCGCAGGAGCCGCAGGAACTGGCGCAGCTCGGAGACCATGCGCGACAGCCACGGGTTCGCGGCGAGGTCCTGCACCGCCTGGTGGAAGAGGTAGTTGAGCTCGTAGTACCTGCCCACGTCGTCCGCCGCGGCGCAGCGCTCGAGCCGCTCGTGGAGCGCCTCGAGCCGGCGGACGTCCTCCGGTCCGGCCTTGCGGACCGCCTCCTGCGCGCACAGCCCCTCGAGCAGCGCCATGAGCGGGAAGATCTCGTCGAGGTCCCGCGGCGTCAGCTCGCCGGAGACGAACGACCCGCGGCGCGGCGTGAGGCGCACGAGCCCCTCCGCGTGCAGCACCTTCAGCGCCTCGCGCAGCGGCGTCCGGCTGATGCCGAAGCGCTCGACCAGGGCGCGCTCGTCGATCCACGTCCCCGGCTCGAGATCGCCGGCGTAGATGAGCTGCCGGAGCCGCTCGGCGACCTCCTCGTACAGCGCGCGTTGGGCGATGCGCGTCATCGGGTCGCTCTCCGCTCAGAGGCCGAGGTACGCCGTGCGGATCTCGGGGTTGGCGGAGAGCTCCGCGCTCGTCCCCTCGAGCCGCACGCGCCCGGTCTCGATCACGGTGCCGCGCTGCGCCACCTCGAGCGCCTTGCGCAGGTTCTGCTCGACGAGCAGGACGGTCATGCCCTGGGCGTGCAGGTCGGACACGGTCCGCATCACCTGGTCGACCAGGATCGGCGCGAGGCCGAGGGAGGGCTCGTCCAGCATGAGGAGGACGGGCTCTCCCATGAGCGCCCGCCCGATGGCGCACATCTGCTGCTCGCCCCCGGAGAGGCTGCCCGCGATCTGGCCGCTCCGCTCGGAGAGGCGCGGGAACATCGTGAACACCCGCTCCAGGTTGCGCGCCGCGTTCGCGCGCACGCGCGGGTGGTAGGCGCCGAGATCGAGGTTCTCCCGCACGGTCAGCTGGGCCCAGAGATCGCGGCCCTCGGGGACGAGGGCGATCCCGAGCTCCGCCCGGCCGGCGGCGGGGAGACCCACGAGCGACTTCCCGCGGAAGCGGATGTCCCCGGCGCGCGGGCGCCGGAGCCCGGAGACGGCGCGCAGCGTGGTGGTCTTGCCCGCGCCGTTCGAGCCGAGGAGCGTGACGATCTCGCCCTCGCGCACCTCGAGGCTGAGGCCGTACAGGACCTGGATGTCCCCGTAGAACACGTCGATCGCGTCGACGCTCAGGAGGG
The DNA here is from genome assembly GCF_022690745.1 of Anaeromyxobacter sp. SG64. Taxonomy (NCBI): domain Bacteria; kingdom Pseudomonadati; phylum Myxococcota; class Myxococcia; order Myxococcales; family Anaeromyxobacteraceae; genus Anaeromyxobacter; species Anaeromyxobacter sp. SG64. Next base: position 1,422 of record NZ_JALCZB010000140.1, read on the forward strand.
GCTCGCTCACGCGCTCACCTCGTGGCCCTTGCCGAGGTAGGCCTCGACGACGAGCGGATCGCGGACTACCTCGGCCGGCAGGCCCTCGGAGATCTTCTTGCCGTGGTCGAGCACGGCCACCCGGTCGGAGAGCGACATCACCGCCGGCATGACGTGCTCGATCATGATGACCGAGACCTTCCGCTCGTCGCGGATGCGCCGGATGAGCGCGGCGAGCTTCATCGCCTCGGCGGGGTTCACGCCGGCGATGACCTCGTCGAGCATGAGCACCCGGGGCACCGTGGCGAGGGCGCGCGCGAGCTCGAGCCGCTTGCGGCCCGAGAGGGTGAGCGCGCCGGGGAGCTGGCCGGCGCGGTCGGCCAGGCCGACGAACTCGACGATCTCCGCGGCGCGCTGGCGCGGCGTGCCCTCCGCGCGCCAGCTGCCGTGGATCGCGCCGACGGCGACGTTCTCGGCCACGGTGAGGTTCGGGAAGGGCCGCACGATCTGGTGCGTGCGGACGATCCCGGCGCGCACCACGCGGTGCGCGGCGTACCCCGAGACGCGCCAGCCCTGGAGCCGGACCTCGCCCGAGGTCGGCCGGATCGAGCCCGCGATGAGGCTGAAGAGCGTGGTCTTCCCGGCGCCGTTCGGGCCGATGACGCCGAGGATCTCGCCCTCGTTGAGCTCGAGCGTGACCTCGTCGACGGCCTTGAGGCCGCCGAAGCTCTTCGAGACCGCGTGGCAGCTGAGGAGCGGTGGCATGGGGTCGGTCAGGCGAGCGACTCGCGCGGCTCGCGGCGCGCGCGGCGCCGCACGGCGCGGGCGAGGCGCAGCGCGAGGCCGGTGAGCCCGAGCGGCTCGAAGAGGATGATGAAGATGAGGAGGAGCCCGTAGAGGCCCAGGTAGAGCTGCGGGTAGGAGGCGAGCAGGAACTGGCGCAGCAGCACGAACACGATCGCGCCGAGCACCGGTCCGAGGACCGTCCCCACCCCGCCGATCACCGACATGAGGACGAAGGCGATCGAGCGATCGAAGCCGAACATGTCGCCCGGCTCGATGAAGCTGAAGTACGCGGCGTAGAGCCCGCCGGTGATGCCCACCACCACCGCGGACAGCGCGAAGACGAGGTCCTGGTAGAAGGTCGCGTTGACCCCGACGTCTGCGGCGGCGTCCACGTCGGCCTTGATGGCGAGGAGCTGCAGCCCGAGCGTCGAGCGACGGATGAGGAACGACGCCGCCACGACCAGGGCCGCGAGCCCGAGCCCCCAGAAGTAGAGCCGGTCCTTCATCTCCACGTCGATGGGCAGCGAGAGGCCGGAGGAGCCGCCCGTGAAGTCCTCCCAGTAGGTGAACAGGAGCCGGGCCGCCTCGCCCACGCCGATGGTGGCGATCGAGAAGTACGGCCCGCGCAGCCGCAGCATCGGGTGCGCGCCGAGCGAGAAGATGCCCGCCGCGATCCCGCCCACCAGCCAGGCGAGCGGCGCCGGCGCGGGCGGCTCCATGATCATGAGGCGCGCCGCGACGAACCCGCCCACGCCGAACAGCGCCGCGTGGCCGAAGCTCACCTGCCCCACGAAGCCGCCCATCCAGTTCCAGGCGAGCGCGCCCGAGATCATCAGGAAGGCGAGCGTGACGAGGTTCTTCGAGTAGATGGAGAGGTCGAGCGCGGCGGGCGCGACGGCGAGCGCGGCGACGACGAGGACGAACGCCGCCAGCGCCCAGCGCGGCACGATCGGAGGCCAGGCGAACTTCATCCGAGCACCCGCTGGCCGAAGAGCCCGCCCGGCCGGAACACGAGGACGAGCACGAGCATGACGAAGCCGACCGCCGCCGTGAGGTAGGAGGGGAGCACGAGGATCGCGAACACCTCGACCACCGCGAGGACGAGGGCCGCGATCCCGGTCCCGAACACGCTGCCCAGGCCGCCGAGCACCACCACCACGAACGACTTGAGGAGCTCGCCGGACCCGAACCCGGGGTTGAACGAGAAGATCGTCGCGGAGAGGAGCCCCGCGAGCCCGGCGAGGGCCGTGCCGAGCCCGAAGGTGATCGTGTAGATGCGCTCCACGTCGATCCCCACGAGCGTGCAGCTGTCCGCGTTCTGCGCCACGGCGCGGATGGCGCGGCCGAGGTACGTCCGCTTGAGCAGGAGCTGCAGCGCCGCCGGGGTGACGACCGCGATCGCGAGCACCGCGAGGCGGTTCACCGAGACGTACGAGCCGAGGAGCGGGATCGCCCGCGTCGAGTAGGCCGTCCGGATGGTCTGGTCGTTCCCGCTGAAGAGCAGGTACGCCGCGTTGCGGAGGACGAGCCACACGCCGAAGAGGAGCAGGAGCGAGGCGGGCCCGCCCGCGGCGCCGCGCGGCAGGTGGCGCACGAGCACCCGGTAGGTGAGGACGCCGAGCAGGAACGTGACGCCCACGACGAGCGGGATGGCCAGGTAGGGGTCGAGCCCCAGCCACCCGTGGAGGATCCAGCCCAGGTAGGCGCCGGCCATGATGACCCCGCCATGGGCGAGGTTCACCACGCGGAGCACGCCGTAGATGAGGCCGAGCCCGTACGCCATGGTGGCGTAGAGCCCGGCGAGCAGCACCGCGGAGACGGCGAGGTCGACGAAGCGGTCCACGGGATCACTTCGCGCAGCGCGGGTTCGGGGCGACGCCGGCGGCGCTCGCCACGTCCTTCGGGAAGATGATGGGCGAGGTGCCGTCCGGCTGGTTCTGCTGCACCACGAACGAGTTCTGCGCCTGCTGCCCGAACTCGGCCTTGAACTCGAGGGTCCCGCCGGGCAGGAGCGACGGCATCTTCATCGACGCGAGCTTGGCGCGCACCGCCTCCCGGTCGACCTTGCCCGCCTGCTGGATGGCGGTGAACAGGGCACGCGCGCTCTCGTACGCGAGCGCCTGGAACCACTCCGGCTCGCGGCCGCCGTACTTCGCCTTGAACGCCTTCACGAACTCCTGCGAGGGGCCGGGCTTCGTCCCGAGCTGCGCGTTCCACCAGACGCCGGAGAGGACGTAGTTCACGTTTTCCTGCCCGAGCGCCTTCACCGCGTCCTTCTCGCCGCCGCGCGCGCCGTAGCTCACGACCTTGTGGCACATCCCGTTCGCCACGTACTGACGGTGCATGGTGATGTAGTCGGGCAGGTGGGCGTCCACGAGGAACAGGTCCACGTTCGCGGCCTTCACCTTCCCGAGGAGCGCCCCGAAGTCGCGCGCGTTGAGCTCGAACGACTCGTCGACCACGACCTGGTACGCGCCGCCGCTCTTCCCGGCGAAGTCGGAGACGCCCTTGCGGAAGTCCTTGCCGTGCGCGGTGTTCTCCCACAGGAGCGCGATCTTCGCGGGCTTCGGCAGCTTGCCGGCCTTCTGCTGCTCGTCCATCCACTGCATGAGCGTCCCGCCGAGCAGCTCGACGGGGGAGATGAGGCCGAAGAGGTACTTGAACTTGCGCTTGTAGATCTTGGTCGCGCCGCCGCCGCCGTTCACGTACGGCACGCGGTTCTGCTCGGCGACCGTGCTCTGCGCCTCCACGAGGTGGCTCGCGTAGGTGCCCAGGAGGAAGTCGACCCGGTCGCTGTTCACGAGCCGGTCGGCGAGGCTCACCGCCGACGCCTGCGTGCTCGTGTCGTCGAGGAGGAGGAACTGCACCGGCAGCTTCTTGCCGCCGACCTCGAGGCCGCCGGCCTTGCTCACCTGCTCGAACGCGAGGTCGTAGCCCTCCTTGAAGAACCCGCCGACGCGGGCCTCCGCGCCGGTGAGCGGCAGCGTCGCGCCGATCAGGATCTTGTCCTTGTCGGCGGCGGCCGCGGCGCCGGGGAGGGCGGCGGCCGCGGCGAGCGCGGCCAGCGCGAGGAGCAGCGGGGCGTACGGCCGGCGGGGGTTGCGAGTGCTCATGAGCGCCTCCAGGGCGAAGGAGAGCTGCGTCTCCGTAATTATGGATTACGGCTTCGCGACACGATGGTCCCGGCGCAACGCGAAGATCCACCTGGGCCCCAACGGAGACCCGGGCCCGCGGCGACGGGCCTTACACTCCGGGGACATGCACCCGCTCCTCCCCGAGCTCGCGGCGCGCGGCGGCCGCGTGGCGCTGCGCGTCATCGCGAGCGCCGGCCCGGCGGCCGTGACGCGCGCCGGCGCCGCGCCGCGTCGCGCCGACGTCTCCTACGCCGAGCTCGACCGCGCCGCGCGCGCCCACGCGGCCCGCCTGCTCCAGGACGGCGTCCGCGCAGGCGAGCGCGTCGCGCTCTGGGCGACGCCCGAGCTCGCGACGATCGCCGCCGTCATCGGCGACGCGCTCGCCGGGGTGGCGACGGTGCCGCTCAACCCGGCGCTCGGCGAGGGCGAGCTCGGCCACGTGCTCGCCGACGCCGCGCCGCGTCTCGTCCTCGCGGCCGACCCCGCCTCCTTCCGGGCGCGCACGCCGGACGTCCGGGGGATCACGCTCGACGGCCCGGGCGCCTCGCCGCCGGCGCCCCGCCCGGACGACCCGCTCCTCGTGCTCTACACGTCGGGCACCACCGGCAAGCCGAAGGGCGCGATCATCACGCACCGGAACGCCGCGTTCGACCTCGACGCGCTCGTGTCGGCGTGGGGGTGGACGGATCGCGACGCGCTCGTGCACGCGCTGCCGCTCTTCCACGTGCACGGCCTCGTCCTCGGCGTGCTCGGGTCCCTGCGCGTCGGGGCGTCGATCCTGCTCCTCCCCCGCTTCACGCCGGAGGGGGTGTGCGCGGCGATGGAGGGCGGCGGCACGATGCTCTTCGCCGTGCCCACGATGTACCACCGGCTCGCCGAGCACTGCGAGGCGAGGCCAGACGAGGCGCGGCGGCTCGGGTGCGCGCGGCTCCTCGTCTCGGGGTCCGCGGCGCTGCCCGTCCGCGAGAACGACCGCCTGTTCCGGCTGTTCGGGCAGCGCGTCGTCGAGCGCTACGGCCTCACCGAGACGCTCATCCTCACCGCCGCGCGCCACGACGGCCCGCGCACGCCGGGCGCGGTCGGGCCGCCGCTGCCCGGGGTCACCCTCCGCCTCGTGGACGACGCGCGGCGCCCGCTCGAGCCGGGCCCCGACGTCCTCGGCGAGGTGGCGGTGAAGGGCCCGACGGTGTTCGCGGGCTACCTCAACCGGCCGGACGCGACGGCCGCGGCGATGGACGCGGACGGCTTCTTCTACACGGGAGACATCGCGTCGATCGGGCCGGGCGGCGAGGTGCGCATCGTCGGCCGCCGCGCCACCGACCTCATCAAGACCGGCGGCTACAAGGTCGGCGCCGGGGAGGTGGAGGCGGCGCTGCTCGAGCACCCCGCGGTGCGGGAGGCGGCCGTGATCGGCGTCGCCGACGAGGATCTCGGCGAGCGGATCGTGGCGTTCGTGGTCCCCGCCCCGGGCGCGGCCCCGCGCCCGGAGGAGCTCGCCGAGCACGTCGCCCGGCTCCTCTCGCCCCACAAGCGCCCGCGCGCGGTGCGGCTCGTCGAGAGCCTGCCGCGGAACGCCATGGGGAAGGTGCTGAAGAAGGAGCTCGCGGCGCTCGGCTGAGCGCGGCGCCTACGGCGCGCGACGGCGGCTCACTCCCAGATCAGGTACAGCGTGCGGTGCTTGCCGATGAGGTCCGCGAGCCCGGCGATCGGGTTCGAGTGCCCGGCGACGAGGTCGGGCGCGATCTCGGCCGCCCGGCGCGCGATCTTCTCCGGGTCCTTCGGCTGCCGCTGGAACCGCCCGGCGACGTAGTCCGCCCCGATCTCGTACAGCTCGAACGCCTCGTCCCGCTCCAGGGTGGAGAGCCACGCCACGATCTGCTCGCTCGTCACCCCGCGCTTCGGGCCTGCCGTGCCGATGCGGCGGATCACGACGTTCGGGTCGGCCGTCGCGAGGAGGCCCACGAGGTCCTTCTCGCCAGCGAGGCCGAAGCTGCGCTCGTAGCGGAACAGGTAGACCCCGGCCTTGCGGAACGTCGTGTGGCTGCCCGCGAGCAGCCGCTCCGCGGTGCGGGTGTCGACCGCGAAGGCACGGCCCTCGGAGAGCGGGATCGGCTTGACCTCGCTGTCGATCTGGCCGCCCTTCACGCCCGCGGCGTCCTCGACGAGCTTCACGGCGGCCGCGAAGCTCTTCGGGGCGGGGAGCACGATGGGCTGGGCCTCGGCGGCCGGCGCCTCGGGAGCGGCCGCGACCGCCGCGGCCGTCGACGGCTCCGCGCGGACGCCGAGCGGGCCCATCGCGAGGAGCGTGGCGGCCGCGAGGAACCGGCGGGCGAAGACGTTCGTGCGAGCACGATCGAGGCGGCGGGACGGTTGCGTCATGGAGGCTCCCTTTTGCCGCACGCGAACGGCCGTGCGGCAGAGAGCCGCAATCTACACGCCCCTATCGGCATGATCGACTTTGCGTCCCCCGCGCACCGGCCCCCACAGCGGAGCTGGGCCGCCCGGACGGGCCGGGCGGTCCAGACCTACCCGCTATCGCCCGCGCCAGCCGGGAGGCGGCTCGGCGTAGCCGCGCTCGCGGAACGGCTCGGCGGTCTCGCGCAGCCAGGCCTCGCGCCGCGCCGCCCAGCGGCCGTCCACGTCGATCCCGAGCGCCGCGAGCCCCTCGCGATCGTCGTAGCGGAGGGCGAGCACCGCCTCGGGCTTCGCGCTCGCGCGCTCGAAGCGGACCGTGCGCACGTGGGAGGCGTGCTCCTCCGCGAACTCCGTGCCGAGCCCCGGCCGCGCCGTCGCGCGCGCACCGGGGGACGGCTCCGGCGCGAGCGCT
>NZ_JALCZB010000141.1:0-8093 GCF_022690745.1 Anaeromyxobacter sp. SG64
GAGGCGCGGCGTGGGCCGGCGCTGGCGGCGGACGAGCGCGGCCGGTGCGCCGGGAGCCCGCCCCAGCGCGGCGTCGCCGAGGGTGCCGGTGACGGCGACGAGGTCGCCCGCGCGCGCGCCGGTGCGGAGCAGCGCGCGCCCCTCGGGGACGGCGCCGATGGCGGTGACGGTGACGGACAGCTCGGAGGCGCGCGTGACGTTCCCGCCGGCCACCGCGACGCGGTAGCGCCGCGCGCAGGCGCCGAGGCCGCGGCCGAGGCGCACGAGCTCGGCGGGGCGCACCCCGGGCGGCACGCCCAGGCACACGAGGGCCCAGAGCGGCCGCGCGCCCATGGCGGCGAGGTCGGAGAGGTTCACCGCGAGCGCCTTCCAGCCGACGTCCTCCGGCGAGAAGGCGCGGTCGAAGTGGACGCCCGCCACCACCGCGTCCGCGGTGACGACGAGCTCCTCGCCGCGCGGCGGGGCGAGCACCGCCGCGTCGTCGCCGGGGCCGATCCGCACCCCCTCGCCGTGGAGCGGGAGCGCGTGCGTGAAGCGGCGGATGAGCTCGAACTCGCCGGGCGGCGGCCGCGGGGGCATCAGGAGGCGCGCCCGACGGCGGCGAGCGGGACGATGGGAGTGTAGGCGGGCGCGACGCTCGGGCGGAGCGGCAGCACGAGCGAGAAGGTGGTGCCCACGCCGGCGGTGGAGCGCAGCGCCACCTCGCCGCCGTGCGCCTCCACGAAGCTCTTCACGATGGCGAGGCCCAGGCCCGCGCCGCCGTACTCGCGCGTGGACGAGCCGTCCACCTGGTAGAAGACGTCGAAGACCTTGCCGAGGTGCTCCTCGGCGATGCCGATGCCGCTGTCCGCGACGTGGATGGCGAGCCGGTCCCCCGCGAGCGCCTCGGCGAAGACGCGGATCGCCCCGCCCGCGGGCGTGAACTTCACCGCGTTCGAGCAGAGGTTCACGAGGCACTGGCGGAGCTTGTCGCGGTCGGCCTGGATGCGGGGCATGGCGCCCGCCTCGCAGGCGATCTTGAGCCCCTTCTTGCGCGCGAGCGGCAGCACGGTCGCCACGGCGTCGCGCATGATCTGGGTGGCGTCCACGTCGGAGAGCACGAGCCGCACGCGCCCGGCCTCGATCTTGGAGATGTCCAGGATCGAGGTGATGAGCTGCAGCAGGTTCTCCCCCTTCTCCATGATGATGCCGAGGTACTCGCGCTGCTCGGCGGTGAGCGGGCCGCCGAGCCCCTCGAGCATCATCTCCGAGTAGCCGATGACGCTCGTGAGCGGGGTGCGCAGCTCGTGGCTCATGGTGGCGAGGAAGTTCGACTTGAGGCGATCGAGCTCCTTCAGCTTCGCGTAGCTGTCCTCGAGCTCGCGGTTCTTGTCCTGCAGCTCGCGGTAGCTCTCCTGCACCGCCTCGATGTGGAGCTTCGCCGCGATGAGGCTCTTGTGGCCGGTGAAGACCATCACGTCGAGGAGATCCATGAAGTGCTTCAGGATCTTCTCGGCGGTGGCGACCGAGACGCGCCGGATCTTCTGCTGGTAGCCCTTCGCGAGCTCCGCGTCGAAGTCGGGCGCGATGCCGCGCAGCGAGGCGGGCAGCTCGACGAGGTCGTCCGGGACGAACGGGCCGAACACCACCCGACCGAGGAGGTCGCCCTCGTAGAGGATCGGCTGCACCACGTAGCGGCAGCCGGAGAAACACTCCACGAGGACCGGGGCGGGCTCCTCGGGGAGCGGCTCGCCCTTCGCCTTGGCCACCGTGGCGATGCAGCCCTCGCGGCCGGCGGCCTTCGACCAGATGTAGCCGCAGAAGTCGGCGTTCCCCACCCGCACGTCCACGAGCTTGTTGCCCGCCTCGTCGAACACCTTGATGCCGACGCGGTACAGCTCGGAGAACGAGTGGCAGACGTCGCCGAACGCCCGGAGATCGAGGAGATCCCCGAGCGGCAGCCGCTGCTGCAGGAAGGACGGCGGCAGCGTCATCGCGCCGGCGCCTCCGCGAGCCGTGAGCCGCGCACGTCCACGTGCGAGAAGATCTGGCCGAGGAACTCGCGCTCCGACACCTGCCAGGTGGACTCGAGGCCGAAGCGCTTGTCGAGGGTGCGGTAGGTGAGCTGGAGCAGCGCGTGCAGGGTCTCGACGACGCCCTCGCCGCGGATGGCCACCGCCGGCACGATGCGCGGCTGGATCACGCGGAGCAGATCACCGAGCTCGCCGTCGCCGCGCGCGTCCTCGAGGTCGCGCTTGTTCATCTGGATGACGATGGGCAGGGACCTGTAGTCGAGCCCGTTCGCCTCCAGGTTCTTCAGCATGTTGTTCCAGTAGGCGAGCGTCGGCGCGGCCTCGCTGCGGCGCGAGTCGGCCACGAACGCCACCGCGTCGGTGCCCTGCAGCACGATGCGCCGGGTGGACTCGTGCATCACCTGGCCGGGCACCGTGTACAGCTTCAGCTTCACCTTCACGCCCGCCCGGGTGCGGAAGAACACGGGCATCATGTCGAAGAAGAGCGTCCGGTCGTCCTTCGTGTCGAGCGTCATGAGACGCCCGCGGATCTTCGGATCGATCTTCTGGAAGAGCGCCTGGAGGTTGGTCGTCTTCCCGGACAGCGCCGGGCCGTAGTAGACGACCTTGACGGCGATCTCGCGCGTGTCGGCGTTGAACTGGGCCATGCGGTCGGGTGGGGGCGACATTTCGCCCGGGTACCTACTCTAACCGATCAGCGCGCGATCCCCGATGTCCCCGCCCGGTGAACGGACGCCCGCTCGGACGGGGAGTCGGTGCTCCCTCGACGCACACCGCGTCTCGCGTCACGCCCGGTGCGGCGCCGGGGCGACCCCGCCACGCTGCCACCAGGCGCGCGCCTCCTCCACGCTCCGGAGGAGCGGGCTCTTCGGCAAGGTGGCGAGGAACGCGCGCCCGTAGCCCTTCGTGACGAGGCGCCGGTCGAGGATCGCGACGAGGCCCCGGTCGTCCCGGGTCCGCACGAGCCGGCCGAAGCCCTGCCGCAGCGCGAGCGCCGCCGCGGGGACCGAGAGCTCGGAGAAGCCGTCCCGCCCCTCCGCCTCGAGCGCGCGCAGCCGGGCCGCCACCACCGGATCTCCCGGCGGCGCGAACGGGAGCCGGTCGATGACCACGAGCGACAGGGCGTCGCCCGGGACGTCCACCCCCTCCCAGAAGCTCGCGGTGGCGAAGAGCACCGACGGCTCGGCGCGGAACGCCTCGAGGAGGCGCGCCTTGGGGCGCTCCCCCTGGAGGAGGACCTGGTAGGGGAGATCGCGGAGCGCCGAGTGCAGCGCCACCATGTTGCGGTTCGAGGTGCAGAGCACGAACGCGCGCCCATCCGTCACGGCGGTGAGCGCGCGGATCGCGCCGGCGGCGGCCTCGAGGAACCCCGGCGCGTTCGGCTCGGGGACCGCGGCCGGCGAGACGATGGCCGCCTGGCGCGGGAAGTCGAACGGGCCGGGGTAGCGTGCCTCGTCCACGTCGAACTCGGGCGCGAGGCCGACCTGGCGGCGGAAGTAGTCGAAGCGCCCCTGCGCGGCGAGGGTGGCGCTCGTGAAGACCACGGTGTCCGTGCGCCGGTAGAGGCGGGCCTGCAGCTCCTCGGCGACGTCGATGGGCGCCGCGCGCAGGAACACGCCCCGCCCGCGCACCTCGGCGAAGTACACGCGCGAGGGCTCCTTCATCGCCGTGACCGCCGCGAGCTCCACCCGCAGCTCGCCGGCGCGCCGCGCGATCTGGGCGAGCTGGGGCGCCTCGGCCTCGGCGAGGAGCTCGCGCAGCGCCTCGAGGGCGGCGTCGAGGCGCGCCTGGTCGCGCTCGCACGGCGCGAGGAGCTCCTCGACGAGCGGCGCGCGCACGCTCTCCTCCTCCTGGCCGCGGCGGGGGGTGCGGCCCCGGGGGGCGCCGCGCGCGCCGAAGCCGCGCTGCGGCCCGGCGCCGCCGCCGCCCGCCCGCAGCCCGTCGGCGACCGCCTGGAAGAACCGCTCGCCGGCGCGGCGCAGCTCGCCGGTCGCGTCGCGCATCATCGACGCGAGGTCGGGGCGGTCGCCCACCGCGCGCAGCGCGTCGCGGCCGAGCTCGTCCACCCGGTACGAGGAGACCTGGAGCCCGAAGTACTCGGTGGCGACCTCCTCGAGGGCGTGCGCCTCGTCGAAGATCACGACGTCGTAGTCCGGGAGGATCTCCACGCCCGCGCGGCTCGTGCGCATGGCGAGATCTGCGAAGAACAGGTGGTGGTTCACGAGGAGCACGTCGGACTGGCCGGCGAGCGCGCGCGCCTGCGTGACGAAGCAGTCCTCGTAGCGCTCGCACTCGCGGCCGGTGCAGGTCTCGGCCGTCGCCGACAGGTCCTTCCAGGTGTGGAGCTGGTCGGGCAGGTCGAGCTCGCTGCGGTCGCCGGTCTCGGTCGTCCGCGACCAGGCCTCGATGACCGGCCAGAGCGCCGCCTCCTCGCGCGCGGCGAAGGTCGGCGCGCGCGCGAACTCCGCGCCCCGCGCGAGGCAGTAGTAGTTCGAGCGGCCCTTCAGGTAGGCGGCGGCGAAGTCGAGGCCGCACCGCTCGCGCAGGAGCGGGATGTCCTTCCCCCAGATCTGCTCCTGCAGGGTCTTCGTGGCGGTCGAGACGATGACCCGCCGCCCGGAGAGCGCCGCGGGGACGAGGTAGGCGAGGGTCTTGCCCGTGCCGGTGCCGGCCTCGGCGACGAGGTAGCGCCGCTCGCGCAGCGCGCGCTCCACGGCGCGCGCCATCTCGAGCTGGTCCTCGCGGTGCTCGTAGCCGGGGAGCGCGCGGGCGATGCGGCCGTCCGGGCCGAGGACGTCCTCGACGGTGAGGGCGGCGGATGCGGGGATCAGGATGGGGCTCCGGGCGGTGCGGCGAGGAGGTGGAAGGCGAAGTAGGCGGCGGCGAGGAGGAGCGCGGCCGCGACGGCGACGAGGAGGCGCCGGATCGCCACGGAGCGATCCTTGGCGGGCGCGCTCCGCGGCAGGAGCGCGAAGCCCTGCACCGTCGCCCGGCGGATCACCTCGTCGCGCATGCGCGCCGCGACCGGATCGTCCGGACGCGCGGCCGCCGCGTCGCGATAGCGACGGCCGGCGAGGCCGAGCCCTGGGAGATCCTGGAAGCGCGCGAGGTAGGCGTCGTGCGCCGCCTCGTCCTCCCATGCGGCGACGACGCGCGCCCAGGCCTCGGCCTCGCCGGGGTCGGCCTCCGGCTCCGGCGCGGGAGCGCGGAGGGTCTCGTCGGGCGACGTCATGGGAACGCCGAGTCTAGCCGATGACGCCCCGGGACCGAATGGCGCCGCGAGACCCCGAAGCCGGTGCCCGAGCGAAGCGAGCGCTTGCATCGAGCCGTCGGCGGGGCGGGGGCGCCAGCCCCCGTGAACCACTGCAGCCCCCCGTTCAAAATGCCACCGGCACCGGCACGAACGTCGCGAAGAACAGGATCAGCGAGAAGATCGCGATGGCCCTGCGGCCCGGCCCGAGCGGCTCTTCCACGATCGCGGCCGGGTGGCCGAGCCCCACCACGAAGCGGGTGAGGAACCACCAGAGGAGCCAGCTCCAGGAGGCGAAGATCCCGGCGAGGAGCAGCGCCGCGCTCGTGAGGCGCGCGAGGGCGTGCGCGCGCCGGCGGCCGAAGAGCGCGTAGAGCACGTGGCCGCCGTCGAGCTGCCCGGCGGGCACGAGGTTCAGCGCGGTGACGAGCAGGCCGAGCGAGGCCGCCACGGCGACGGGGTGCATGACCACGTCGGTGCCGGGCGCGAGCGGGCCCACGACGAGTCGCTGCGCCGCGAGGGTGAGCAGGCTGTGGCCGAAGTGGATCACCTCGCCCGCGCCCTCCGGCGAGGGTCGGCCCGCGAGCCAGGAGAGGAACGCCCCGAAGGGGGAAGCCGGCGAGGTCGCCGCGGACACTTCCCGGATCTCCGAGTGAGCGAGCCCCCACACGAGCAGCGGGAGCGCCACGACGAGGCCGGCGAGCGGGCCGGAGGCGCCGATGTCGAGGAGCGCGCGCCGGGACGGGATGGGCGAGCGCATGCGGATCACGGCCCCGAGCGTGCCGACGCCGAAGGGCACCGGGATGAAGTACGGAAGGGTCGTGTCCACCCGCGCGCGCCGCGCGAGCACGTAGTGGCCCATCTCGTGGGTGAAGAGGATCCCGACGAGCGAGAGCGCGAAGGGGAGCCCCTCGAGGAGGACGCCCGGCGCCTCGCGGACGCGTGCGAGCAGCTCGCCGAGGGTGCGCACGTCCGCCGCGGCGGGCGAGAACAGCAGCCCGGCCCAACCGGTGGTGGCGAGGGTCGCGAGGAAGAGCGCGACGTTCGCGGCGGGGAAGCGGGCTCGCGGCCGCGGCCGCACGAGGACGTCGTCCATCCCGGGACAAGCTAACGGGCCGACCGCCATTTCGAAACGGCTCGCTCCGGCTGGCCGGGGCGGAACCCCGACGAGCTCTGCCGGGCAGGCGTCCGCCCCGGGGCGGCCCCCATCGAGCTACATCCCGCCGGCGCCGGGCCCGGCGAGCTCCTCCGGCTTCATCTCCCGGACGCCGTTCGAGTCCACGGTGAGGAAGAACAGCTCGCGCTCGGGCGTCCTATCGGCGCCCATCGTGAGCTCGCCGGTGGCGCCCTTGAAGCCGCGCACCGCCGCGAGGCCGTCGCGCAGCGCGGCGCGCGTCTGGGCGCGGTCGTGCTCGATCACCTGGCGCGCCATCCCCGCCGCGTCGTAGGCGGACGCCTCGAGGATGGTGGGCGTCTGGCCGGGGAACTTCCGCTCGAACGCCTCGACGAAGCGCTTCGTGCCCGGGCGCGCCGAGCCGGCGAAGAACCCGTCCACGTAGATGGCGCAGCGCACGTGCCGGCCCGCGCCGCCGGGCGACTGGTCGAACAGGCCCGGGTCGCCGCCCCAGCCGTTCGCGCCGAACAGCTGCACCGGCCGGAGGTCGGGGCGGCCGGTGAGCTTCTTCAGCTTCTCGAGCGCCTCGGGCTCGCAGGTCTGGGTGAGGACGTCCTCCACCGCCAGCGCGGGCGCGATGAGCTTCACGTTCTTCGCGAAGTCGGGGATGAAGATGGCGTCGAAGTCGGTGACGGGGGGGAGCTTCTCGCGCGCCTTCTCGAGCGCCTTGCGGCGCCGGAACGGATCCTTCTCCTTCTGCGCGATGTCGCGCGACTGCTCCTGCCAGTCGCCGCGCTCCTCGAGGTAGAGCTTGCCGACCATGCTCTTCACGAGCGGCGTGAAGGTGGTCCGGTCCGGGGCGTAGGTCTCGGCCGCGCGCACCTCGCCGCCGCGCGCCTCGAGGTCGTCCCAGAACGCGTTCGCGAGCTCCACGCCGTAGCTCATGGACGGGTAGAGGATCGCGAAGCGGCGCATGCCGCGCTTGCCCATGGCGAGGCCGACGAGCGCGTCCGCCTGCTCGCGCGCGGTGAGCATGTTCTGGAAGACGAAGGGCCCGGCGGCGGTGATCCCCTCCTGCTTCGAGAGCGAGACGAACGGGATCTGCAGCTCCTCGGCGGCTGCGGCGGCGCGCTCGCCCTCGGCGTTCGTGACGCCGCCCAGGACCGCGATGGCGCCCTCCTCGAGCACGAGCGCCTCGAGCGCCGCGGCGGCGCCGTCCGGCTCGCCGCGCGTGTCGCGCACCGCCACCTTCACGCCCGAGCCCTCGAGCGCGAGCGAGACGCCCTGCAGGATGGCCTCGCCCCAGCGCTTGAAGTTGCCGGAGAGCGGGACCGCGACGCCGAGCACGTTCGGGCGGACGTAGGTGAGGCGCGAGATCCGATCCACGAGCCGCTTCGCGTCGTCCGCGTAGGGACCGTGCGGCCAGCGCAGGAACACCTCGCGCGCCGTCGCCTCCGCGCCCGCGTAGTCGCGCAGGTGGAGGTGGACGCGCGCGACCTTCATCGCGAGCGGCTCCTGGAGCGGCGAGTCCGGCGGCAGCGCGCGGCGCAGCCCCTCGGCGTCCTCGAGCCCCAGGGCGTCCACCGCCGCGGTGGCGCGCGCGAGCGTCTTCGCCCGCGCCTCGCCCTCCTGGCCGGCGGCGAGCGTCGCGAGCCAGCGGACCGCGTCGGCCTCGGCGCCGGCGGCGGGCGCCGCCTCGGCGGCGGGGGCGGCGGCG
>NZ_JALCZB010000142.1:0-8062 GCF_022690745.1 Anaeromyxobacter sp. SG64
GCCGCCGCCGCCCGGGGCGCTGCAGCTCCTCGGCGGCGTGCCCGACCCGCGCCTCGTGCCGGTGGCGGCCCTGGCCCGCGCCTACCGCCGCGCGCTGAGCAGGCGCGAGCACCTCGGCTACGGCGACGCGCGGGGGCACCCCCGGCTACGCGCGGCGCTCGCGCGGATGCTGGGCGAGGCGCGAGGGCTGGCGGTACGACCCGAGGGCGTGCTCGTCACCCGGGGCGCACAGATGGCGCTCGCCGTGGCCGCCCGCGGGCTGCTCCGCCCCGGCGACGCCGTCGCGGTGGAGGACCTCGGCTACCGCCCGGCCTGGGAGGCGCTGCGGCTCGCCGGCCTGAGGCTCGTGCCCCTGAAGCTCGACGCCCGGGGCCTCGACGTGGAGGCGCTCGCGGCGCGAGCGGGGCCGGAGCGGATCCGCGCGGTGTACCTCACCCCGCACCACCAGTACCCGACGCTCGTCACCCTCTCGCCGGCGCGGCGGCTCTCGCTGCTCGACCTCGCGCGCAGGGCGCGGCTGGTCGTGCTCGAGGACGACTACGACAACGAGTTCCACTACGAGGGCCGCCCGGTGCAGCCGCTCGCGAGCGCCGACGCGGCGGGCGTGGTCGTGTACGTCGGCTCGCTCTCCAAGGTGCTCGCGCCGGCCCTCCGCATCGGCTTCCTGGCGGGGCCGGAGGACGCCATCGCCCGCCTCACCGCGCACCGGCACTACCTCGACCGCCAGGGCGATCTCGCGGTGGAGGCGGCCGTGGCCGAGCTGCTCGAGGAGGGGGAGGCGCAGCGCCACGTGTGGCGCACGCGGAGGATCTACGCCGCGCGGCGCGAGGCGCTCGCGGACGCGCTGCGCGCCGAGCTCGCGGGCGCGCTCACCTTCGAGCAGCCACCCGGCGGGATGGCCTACTGGTGCCGCGTCGCGCCCGGCCTCGACGCCGAGGCGTGGGCCGACCGCGCCCTCGCGGCGGGGGTGGCGGTGCAGGCGGGCCGGCTCTTCGCCTTCGACGGCGGCTCCCCCCCGAACCTGCGGCTCGGCTTCGGCCGGCTCGACGAGCGCGAGCTCCGCGAGGCGGTCCGGCGCCTCGCGGGGGCGCTGGGGAGAGCGAGCGTGGCGGGCGGCGCGGCCGCCCGTCCCCTCAGAACTGCAGCACGCCCGCGACGGACAGGCCGAACACGCTCGTCTCGCTGAAGCGGAACCGCCGGCCCGGCGCGTCGTAGCGCCAGTCGTAGTTCGGGTTCAGGTCCGGGTTCGCGGTGACGCCCGTGATGTCCTTGCCCGCGTCGGCGACGCCGCCGCGGCCGAGCGACTCGCCGGAGAGGAAGTGCGCGGTCTGGGTCGCGAGCGAGGCGCTCGCGTGGAGCGACACGAAGCGCGACGCGCGGAGGTACAGGCCGAACAGGCCGCCCATCGTGAGGTAGGGCTCCGTCGCGTGGAGCTTGCCGCTCATGTCGGTGAGCGGGTTGTAGAAGCGCTGCGACGAGGTGTAGTCCGCGAACGCCCGGACGTCGACGGACACCTTCTGGTCCTCCGAGGGGTTCTCGTACGGCACGAGCTCGGCGCCGAAGGTGAGGCCCCCGATCCACGGGAGGCGGGCGCGCGCGTCGTCTCCCCAGCTCGAGCAGTTGGCGGCGCCCGCGAGCGTCGCCTCGGCGGGCGCGCGGCGCGCGAGCTCCGCGGCGTGCTCGCAGTTGGAGTACGTGCCGCTCGAGCGCTGCATCCCGGTCACGTGCGCCTTGAAGTACGGGTCGATGGGGCCGAGGCGGCGGGAGAGCACCGTGTAGAGGTCGTACTTCCAGACCTTCTCGCCGAACGCGCCGGGGTTGCCCGACGAGACGTGCGGCGACGCCCAGCTCGCGCTGCGGCCGGCGGCCGGATCGTAGGCGCTGGCGGTGGGGAAGGTGAGGTCGGCGCCCACGAGCCAGAACGGCTTCGTGTCGTCGCGGGCGTCGCTGAAGATGCCCCACGCGACGCCGGCCTTCACGTCGCCGGCGCGGCCGCCGTGATAGACGGTCGTGTTCGACCCGACCGGGAAGAGCGGGCACGTCGCGCCGCCCGGATCGCACGGCTGGTTCATCGCGTCGATGGTGTTGTTCGTGATGGTGGAGACCGCCTCCACGGGCAGCCCGTTCACCAGGGCGAAGCGCCAGGAGTGGTCGTCCGCGAGCACGTAGGGCAGCTCGACGTGGACCTCGAGATCGCGGTGGAGGCCGACCGCGAAGCGCGGCACGAGCGCGTTCGTGATGCGCGTGTAGCGCAGCTCGTCGACGTCGACGTTCGCGCCGAACGGCGGGTTCGCCGCCGGGTCTCCCTGCTCGCGGGTGAGCTTCCCGCGCAGCTGGGTGCGATCCCAGCGCAGCGACACGTGGAAGTCGAACAGGTTGCCGGTCTCGCTCGTGGCGACGCGGGTGATCTCGGCGGCCCCGGCGGGGGCGGCGAGCGCGACGAGGGTGCAGATCGTGAGGGCGCGCAGGCGAAGCCGCCGCATGTCTCCTCCGTGGACTGGAGCGAACGCCGCGGAAAGCGCAGCAAAACCGCGCCGACGCTAGCAGTGGCCCCCGGAGCGGTCAAGTTGACGAGCCCCCGCCTGGTGTGTGCTTCGGCGCACGATGCAGGAACGGGCCGCTACTCGTCGGTCTCCGGCGGCTCGCGCAGCCCCAGCTCCTTCATCTTCACCTGCAGCGACTTGCGGCTGATCTGCAGGCGCTTCGCGGCGCGCGTGACGTTGCCGCCCGTCTCCTCGAGCGCGCGCGTGATGAGCTCGCGCTCGAGCTCCGCCTGCGCGTGGCGCACGATCTCCTTCATCGACGCGCCGCTCGGCGCGGCGATGGCGCCGAGCGGGCCCATCGCCGCGATGGGCACCGGCGGCTGGGCGCCGCGGTCGCGGAGGGAGTCGGGGAGGGCGCTCGCCTCGATGAGCGGCCCGTCGGCGAACAGGACCGAGCGCTCCATGAGGTTCTCGAGCTCGCGGATGTTCCCGGGCCAGCCGTAGCCGAGGAGGAGCTGCAGCGCCTCCTCCTCGATGCCCTCGACCTTCTTGCCGAGCCGCTGGTCGTACTTCTCGATGAAGTGCCGCACGAGCAGCGGGATGTCCTCCTTGCGCTCGCGCAAGGGGGGCAGGGCGATGGGGACGACCGCGAGCCGGTAGTAGAGGTCCTCGCGGAACCGGCCGTCGGCGATCATCTGCCGGAGGTCGCGGTTCGTCGCGGCGATGAGCCGGACGTCCACGCGGAGGGTCTTGATGCCACCGACCCGCTCGAACTCCTGCTCCTGGATGGCGCGCAGGAGCTTCACCTGCATCTCGACCGGGATCTCGCCGATCTCGTCGAGGAACAGGGTGCCGCCGTCGGCGAGCTCGAAGCGGCCGGGCTTCGACGCGACCGCGCCGGTGAACGCCCCGCGCTCGTAGCCGAACAGCTCGCTCTCGACGAGGTCCTTCGGGATCGCGGCGCAGTTCACCTTGATGAGCGGCTTGTCCCGGCGGGAGGAGCCGCGGTGGAGCGCCTTCGCGATGAGCTCCTTGCCGGTGCCGCTCTCGCCCGTGACGAGCACGGTCGAGGGCGAGTCCGCCACCCGCGCGACCATGTCGTAGATGGCGCGCATCGCCGCGGACTGGCCGACGAGCGGCGGGCGGTCGCCCTCACCGAAGCTCGAGTGGACGTTCTGGCGCTCGAGGTCGTGCGCGCGCGCGGCCTTGGCGATGACCTTCTTCAGCTCGTCCTGCTCGAACGGCTTCGTGATGTAGTCGAAGGCGCCCGCCTTGAGCGCGCACACCGCGCTGTCCACGGAGCCGTGCGCGGTGATCATGATCACCGGCACGTCGGGGAAGTCGGCCCCGACGCGACGCAGGAGATCCATCCCCCCGAGCTTCGGCATCACGAGGTCGGTGACGACCACGTGGACGGGCGTCTTGTGCAGGACGCCGAGAGCCTGCTCGCCGTCCGCGGCGGTCGTGACCTCGTAGCCCTCGCGCTTCAGCATGGCCGCGAGGACCCGGCGGATGTTCACCTCGTCGTCGACGATGAGGACGTGAGCCACGGGGGTGCGTTACCACAGTCGACCGGTCTCCGCACGCGCGGCGCGCCTCGGGCCCGGTGCAGGGCTCTCGCCCGGCATTGCGCGGCGGAGGGTCGAGGGATCCCGTGCCGCCGGCGCCCGAGGCCGGGGCGCCCCGGGCCGGGCTCACGCCTGCTGCTTCTTGCGACGCTTCCGCCGGCGGCGGAGCCGCGCCGCGGCCTTGGCGCGCCGCCGCTCGCGGGCGCGGCGCTTCTCCTCCTCGTCGACGGGCGGCTTCGGCGACTCGGGCGGCCGCTCTTCCCGGAGCCCCGGCAGCGAGATGAGGAACTCCGCGCCCTCGCCGGGCGACGAGCGGACCTGGATCGTGCCCTGGTGCGCCTTCACGAGGCGCTGGCAGATGGCGAGCCCGAGCCCGGTGCCCTTCTCCTTCGTCGTGTAGAAGGGCACGAAGATGCGCTCGCGGGCCTCGTCGGGGATGCCCGGGCCGCTGTCGCGGAACCGCACCTCGACGAGGTCGGCCTTGCGCATCCCCTCCCGCCAGAAGGCGAGCTCGTCGCGCGCGAGGCGCGTCGAGACGACGAGCTTGCCGCCGGCGGGCATCGCCTGGAACGCGTTCAGCGCGAGGTTCAGGAACACCTGCTTGAGCTGCTCGGCGTCGGCGTTCACGGGGGGGAGCCACTCCGCGAGCGCGAGCTCCACCGAGATCGTGGGCGGGACCTCCGCCTGGAGCAGCTTGAACGTCCGCGCGAGGACGTCGTTCACGTCGGTCGGCGCGAGGGCGGGCTTGAGCGGGCGCGAGTAGTCGAGGAACTGGGTGACCACGCCGTTCAGGCGGTTCACCTCCTCGATCACGATCTCGAGGAACTCGCGGTCCTCGCCGGGGAGCTTCGCGGGATCGAGGAACTGGACCGCGCCCTTGATGGCGGCGAGCGGGTTGCGGATCTCGTGGGCGAGGCCGGCCGACATCTCGCCGAGCGCGGCGAGGCGGTCGCGCTCCTTCATCTGCTGGTACAGCTTGGAGTTCTCGATGACGAGGGCGCACCGATCGGCGATCTCGATGAGGGCGGCGATCTCGTCGGACGCGAAGGCCTCGGGGACGCGCTCGTCCCAGCAGGCGAGGAACCCGACCACGCGGTCGCCCGCGAGGAGCGGCATGCAGATCCCCGCGCGCATGGAGCACATCACGGCGCGCGCGTCGCTGAGCCGCTTCAGCTCCTCGGCGACGGCCGCGGGCGCTCCCCGACCGCTGCGGCTCTCGTGCTCCGCAGGCCCGGGCGGGAGCATCGCCCGGAGCTCCGCCACCCGGCGGTCGATGTTCTCGAGCAGGATGGCCTTCTGGGTCGAGGAGGCCGCGGCGAGGAGGGCGCGCGCGGTCGCGGGCTCGAGGAACGGGACCGGGGGCGGGCCGCGGAAGTCGAGGAGCCGGTAGCCGGGGCGATCGTCCGCCACGAGCCAGAGGGAGGTGTGCGTCGCCCGGCGCGTCTCCACGAGGCCGTCGAGCACCACCTCGGCGAGGCCGGCGGGCTCGATGACCTTGCCCGTCCGCTGGCGGAGGGCCTCGAGGCGCCGCACGAGCTCGTAGCGCTCGCGGAACAGCGTCGCGACCACCCACTCCTCGACCCGCTCCCGCATCGGCTCGAACAGGGACAGGATCACGAACGACGCGACGATGGTGTTGAAGTAGAAGAGCTCGGGCCGGTCACCCACCCACGACACGAGCCCGCCGTAGATCGCGACGAGCACGAGCCCGAGCGCGGTCACCACGACGATCTTCCCGAGGAACTCGTGCAGATCGAGCAGCCGGTGGCGCTGCAGCGTCTGCGACAGGAAGAACATGAAGATGGTGAGGGTGATCGAGCCGAGCCCCTCGGGCGGATAGGGGAGGCCGAGCAGCGGGAGCATGTCGAGCGTCGACAGGAGCACCGCGACGACCGCGCCGAGGAAGAGGTACTGGAGGCGCGCGCGCTCGACCCGCGTCTGCGAGGCGTGCATCTTGCCCCAAAGCACGGAGACCACCACCGCGAGCCCGCCGACCACGTAGGTCGCGACGAGGAGCTTCGCGGCCTTGAGCTGCACGAGCGGGGTGACGGCGACCACGATCCCGGAGAGGGACCCCGCGAGCATGGCGTTCCGGGCCCGGCGCGCCGGCCGGCGCGCGACGCCCAGGAACTCCAGGAAGAAGGCGAGCGCCGCGGCGGGGATGAGGCCGCCCGACGCCACCGCGAGCCGCTCCCACCAGGGGACCCCGAACGCCTCGGACCAGCGCAGGAAGAAGCTCGCGAGGGAGAAGAGGCACAGATCCGCGGCGAAGAGCGCGAACAGGGTGAACACCCGCGAGCGGTTCTCGCGCAGGAGCGCGGCCGCCGAGAGCGCGAGCGTCACGATCGCGGCGAGCAGCGCCGCCTGGGTCCGGATGTCCACGCAGGGGCGATCCTAGACGTTTTCCGCGCCGGTTGCCCGCCCCGGAATCGCCCGCCCGCCTCGACGATCCCGAGCGGCGGGAGGCGCGGCCGGACGGCGCAGCCGGGCGGGCCCTTGACGCGACCCCTCCGTGATCCGCACTCTGCACCTGCCCCCGATGATCACCGCAGCGCTCGCCGCCGTCCTCCTCGCGTCGGTCACCCCGTCCGACGCCGTCCTCGATCTCACCCCCGCGTTCCAGGCCGGCCCGGCCGCCCAGGCGAAGGCCGCGTTCGACGCCGGCCGCCACGCCGAGGCCGCCGCGAAGCTCGCGCACGTGGCGACCCCGGAGGCGCGGCTCCTCCGCGCCATGGCGCTCGCCGAGGCGGGTCGGGCGGCTGAGGCGCTCGCGCCGCTCGAAGGGCTCGAGGCGCGCCTCCCGGACGCGGCCGACCGGATCTCCCTGCTGCGCGGCCGCGCGCTCGAGGCCACGGGGCGCGGGCGCGAGGCGCTCGTCGCGCTCGCAGCGGTGCCGGACGCGTCGCTCGTCGCGGGAGAGGCGCGGCTCGCGCGCGCGCGGCTCGCCCGGCGCTTCGGCGATCGCGCCCAGGCGCTCGAGGCGCTCGCGCCGCTCGTCTCCGTCCCCGCGCCGAGGGACCCCGGCGCCTCCGACGCCGGGGCGACCGCGCTGCTCCTCGCCGGCCGCGTCCACGCGGAGGGCGAGGGCGCGGACCCCGCCGCCGCGCGGCGGGCGTTCGCGGCGTGCTGGGCGGACCACCCGATCGCGCCGGAGGCCGGCGAGTGCCTCGCCGCGCTGCGCGCGCTGCCCGCGCCTCTGGGCGGCGAGCCGGGCGTCGAGGAGCAGGTGCGGCGCGCCGAGGCGCTCCTCGAGGCGGGCCTCGCCGACGCGGCGGTGGACCTCCTGCGCAAGGCGGTGCCGGATCTCGCCGCCGCAGCGCCGGGCGAGGAGCTCGCCTGCCGCGCCCGCGCCGCGCTCGGGCGCGCGCACCGCAAGGCGCGCAGCTACGCGGACGCGATGGAGGCGCTCCGCCCGGTCGTCGAGGGCTGCGACGACCCCGCGGTGCGCGTCAAGGCGCTGTTCCTGCTCGCCGGCGCGACCTCGAACACGGGGGACAAGGACGGCGCGATCGCGCTCTACCGGCGGCTCGCGCGCGACTACCCCCGCAACGCGCTCGCGGACGACGCCCTCTTCTCCGCCGCGGATCTGCTCCTGCGCGCCGGGCGGGACGCAGAGGCGCGCGAAGCGCTCGCGGGCATCGTCCGGGACCACGCGGGCGGCGACTACTGGGACGAGGCGCGGTTCCGCCTGGCCTGGCTCGCGCGCCGCGCGGGTGACCTCGACGGCGCCATCGCGCAGCTCCTCGCCATCGAGGAGGGCGAGCGCGACCTCGATCCCTACGAGCACGCGCGGGCGGCGTACTGGCGGGCGCGGATCCTCGCCGGGCGCGGCGACGGCGGCGCCCGGGCGGCGGAGGCGATCTGGACGGACCTCGCCACCCGCTTCCCGGCCGACTACTACGGCCTGCTCGCCCGGGCGCGGCTGGCGGGCGGCGCCGGGGGCGAGGAGGGCGCTGCCCGGGCGCTGCCGGCCGCGGCGCACGCCTCGACGGCCGCCGCGCTCGCCCCGCC
>NZ_JALCZB010000143.1:0-7953 GCF_022690745.1 Anaeromyxobacter sp. SG64
GGGCCGCTCCTCGACGGCGCGGCCCGTGCGGCCGAGGCCGCCGGCGACCCCGGCCGCGCCGCCGCGTACCGGCTCGCGGCGAAGGCGCTCGCGGGCCCGCCCTCGCCCGCGACGCCGCTTTCCACCCCTTCCCCGGCCGTCCGCGTGCCCGACGCCCGCGGTGACGTCGACGAGGAGGACGAGGACGACGACGAGGAAGAGACGCCGTCCCGCGGCGAGCGGCTCGCGGGCGGACCGAACCTCCGCCTCCTCTCCAGCGACGGCGAGCCGATCGAGGACGACGCGCCTCCCTCCGTCGCGTTCGCCGACGTGGGCGGGATGGACGAGCTCAAGGCCCGGCTCGAGCGGAGCTTCCTCGGGCCGCTGCGCGATCCCGAGACGTACCGCCGCTTCGGCAAGAAGATCGGCGGCGGGATGGTGCTCTACGGGCCGCCCGGCTGCGGGAAGACCTTCCTCGCCCGAGCGCTCGCCGGCGAGATCGGCGCGCGCTTCACCGAGGTCGGGCTGTCCCAGGTGCTCGACATGTGGTTCGGCGAGAGCGAGCGGCGGCTCCACGAGCTCTTCGAGAACGCCCGGCGCCGCGCCCCGACCGTGCTGTTCTTCGACGAGGTGGACGCCCTCGGGCAGCGCCGCTCGCAGCTGCGCGGCACCGCCGGGCGGAACCTCGTGAACCAGCTCCTCTCGGAGATGGACGGGTTCGCGTCGCGGAACGAGGGCGTGTTCTTCCTCGCGGCCACGAATCACCCCTGGGACCTCGACCCGGCCCTGCGCCGGCCCGGCCGCTTCGACCGGCTGGCCTTCGTCCCCCCGCCGGACGCGGAGGCGCGGCAGCGCATCCTGGAGCTGAAGCTCGGGGAGCGGCCCGTCGCGGGCGGCACCGACCTCGCGCGCGTCGCGCGCATGACCGACGGCTTCAGCGGCGCGGACCTCTCCGCCCTGGTCGAGGCCGCCACCGAGCTCGCGATCGAGGCGACCCGCAAGAGGAAGGCGGAGCAGCCCATCGACGACGCGCTCCTCGCGCGCGCCGCGAAGGACGTGAAGCCCTCCACGCGCGCCTGGTTCGAGGTGGCGCGCAACCACGCGATCTACGCGAACGAGGGGGGCGCCTACGACGACCTCCTCGAGCACCTAAAGGCGATCAAGCTCGCATGAGCGCGCCGGGGCTGCAGGGGCTGATCGGGCGGGCGCGCGCCGCGCTCGACCTCGGTCGCCTGGACGAGGCGGAGCGCGCCGCGCGCGGTGCGCTCGCCGCGGATCCCGCCGCCGAGGAGGGCCACGCGCTGCTCGCGCGCGTGCAGCTCCAGCGCGGCGCGCACGACGAGGCGCTCCGGACGGCGGAGGCGGGGATCGGCGCGACGCCGGACTCCGAGTGGCTCCACCGGCTCCGCGCGCTCGCGCTCTCCGCGATGGGGCGCGGCGACGAGGCGCGCGCCGCCGCGGACGAGGCGGTCCGCCTCGCCCCGGACCTCGCGCCGGCGCACTACGTGCGCTCGGTCGTCCTCGAGGCCATGAAGGCCCTCCCCGAGGCGCGCGAGTCCGCCGAGCGCGCGGTCGAGCTCGACCCGGAGGACGCCAGCTACCACGCGCAGCTCGGCGACCTCTGCCTCGCGCGCGATCCTGCGCGCGCCGAGCGGCACTACCGGGAGAGCCTCGCGCTCGATCCGGAGCGCGCCGCCACCCTCAACAACCTCGGCGTCGCGCTGAACGCGCAGAAGCGGACGCGCGACGCCGCGCTCGCCTTCCGCTCCGCGGTGATCCTCGACCCGACGCTCACCGTGGCGAAGCAGAACACCCACGCGTCCGTCCGCAAGCTCGCGGGGGGCGGCACGCTGTTCGCCGTCGCGATCGGGGTGACGCAGGGCGCGCGCCTCCTGGAGCGCATCGGCCGCGGCGGGAGCGAGTCTCTGCGCTGGGTCGCGCTCGCGGTGGTGCTCGCAGGCGCCCTCGCGACGTGGGGGATCTGGTTCTGGCGCCGCACGGCGGGGATCCGGCGGCTCGCGGAGACCGATCCGCAGCTTCACGCGATCTACGTGCGGCTCGAGGCCGACCGGAAGGCGGGGCGGCTGCGGTCGTAGCCGCGGCACGCGCGAAGGCGGATCCGGTCGCGCGAGCTGCCCCGCGCGGGCGGAGCGCAGCCGCGCGCGCGGACGCGTGGGGCCGCCCGCGTCACCCCGCGTGCGAACCCGGCGTTTCCCCCGGCACGCCCCGTCCTCGCCCTTCCCGCGCTCGCCGCCGCCGCCGACAATGCCGCCAAAGCCATGCTCCACGACCCCGTCGCCCGCTGCGAGGAACGCGTCGCCTCCCTCGCTGCGGCGTCGCTCGCGCGGGCGCGCGACGAGGCCGACCTCGCCGAGCTGCTCGGCGGGGTGTGGGCGATCGTCGAGGAGGAGCTCGCGTCCGGTCGTCCTGCGGGCAGCCCCGCCCCCGCGTGCGGTCCGGGGTGCGCGGCGTGCTGCACGGTGAACGTCGGGACGCTCGCGATCGAGGGGGCGGTCGCGGCGGCGCTCCTCCGGCGAGACGTCCCGGCGGGCGAGCTGTCCGCGCTCGCGGCGAGGCTCCGCGCGTTCCACGACCGCGTCCGGTGGCTCGAGGACCGGGAGCGCATCTCGGGCCGCATCGCGTGCCCGTTCGCGGACGCGGCCGGGCGCTGCGCCATCCACGCGGCGAGGCCGCTCGCCTGCCGGAGCATCAGCTCGCTCGATCCCGCCGAGTGTCGCCGCGCTCTCGGCGAGCTCGCGGAGGACGAGCCGGGGCTCGTGGCCATGGATACGCTGCAGAAGGCGCTTCACGACACCGCGCGCGAGACCCTCTCCCGCGCGCTCGCCGCGCGCGGGCTCGACGCGCGCCAGCGGGACGTGTCCGGGATGACGGCAACATTCCTCGGCGGCCCGGCAGCGGTCGCCGGGTTCCTCGCAGGGAGCCGGATCCCGCTCGAGTGAGCCTCCCTGCCGAGCTGCCTGGACGCGCGCGCCCCCGGCCGCGAACCTCGCGGACGCGGGGGGTCCCGATCGACCGTCAGCGTCCGCGCTGCGAGGCCCGGGGGCCCTGCTTCTCGACGAACGGATTCCGCGGCTTCCCGACGCGACGCTCGACGTTCCTCTGATGCTCCGCGACGTCGGGCGACGCCGACGCGCCCTCTGCCGCCGCGTCCGCAGCCGCAGGCTGCGCACGGTGCACGGGCTTTCCCTTCTTCTTCCGCTTCGGGCTGACGGGCATGATCTTCTCCTGTGGCCGCAGTTGTAGACGGGATGCCGTCGACGGGCACGCGCAATCGGATCGGGGACGCGGGACCGAGCCGGCGAGACCGGGGATCCCCGCGCGCGCCGCCCCGGGCCGCGCGCTCCGCCGGCGCCCGCCGCGGGCCGACGATAAAACCTGCTTACTCAACGCGGGGTTGCGCTGCCTGGCAGGCGTCAGCCCCCCCTGCTACAACCCAGCGCTCGATGCCCGGCACCGACTTCGTCCATCTGCACCTGCACACGCTCTACTCCCTCCTCGACGGCGCGATCCGCATCAAGGACCTGCTGAAGACCGTCCAGGCGAAGGGCATGAAGAGCGTCGCCGTGACCGACCACGGCAACCTCTTCGGCGCGGTCGACTTCTACAAGAAGGCGAAGGAAGCCGGCGTGAAGCCCATCATGGGCATGGAGGCGTACGTCGCCGGCGAGAAGGGCCGGCACGACCGCTCCGAGCGCATCGGCCGCCACCTCATCCTCCTCGCGAAGAACGCCGAGGGCTGGGCGAACCTCCGCTTCCTCTCCTCCAAGGCCTTCACCGAGGGCTTCTACTACGACCCGCGCATCGACAAGCAGCTCCTGCGCGACCACTCGAAGGGCCTCATCGGGATGACCGCCTGCCTCGCCGGCGAGGTGCCGCGCCTCGCCCGGCAGGGCGACATGGACGGCGCGCGGCGCGTCGCGCGCGAGTACCGCGACATCTTCGAGCCCGACTCGTTCTTCCTCGAGGTCCAGTCGAACGGGATGCGCGAGCAGCTCGACGTGAACGCCAAGCTCGCGCAGCTCGGGCGCGACGAGGGCATCCCGCTCGTCGCCACCGCCGACGCCCACTACGTCTCCCGGCAGGACGCGAAGGCGCACGAGGTCCTCATGTGCATCGCGTCCAACAAGACGTTCCAGGATCCGAAGCGCCTGCGCCACGACACCGACGGGCTCTTCATCCAGTCGCCCGACGACATGGTCGCGGCGCTCCCGGACTACCGCGAGGCGATCGACAACACGCTCCGCATCGCAGAGCTGTGCAACGTCGAGCTGCAGCTCGGGAAGTCCTTCCTCCCGCGCTTCCAGCTCCCCGACGGCGTCTCCGAGGAGGCCTGGATCGAGAAGCTCGCGAAGGACGGGCTCGACGCGCGCTTCCGCGAGATCGACGGCAAGTACCCGCACGACCGCGACGCCTACCGGCAGCGGCTGGAGATGGAGCTCGGCGTCATCAAGAAGATGGGGTTCAGCGGCTACTTCCTCATCGTCCAGGACTTCATCAACTGGGGGAAGCAGCACCAGATCCCGGTCGGCCCCGGCCGCGGCTCGGGCGCGGGCTCCATCGTCGCCTGGTCGCTCCGCATCACCGACCTCGACCCGCTCCGCTGGAACCTGCTCTTCGAGCGGTTCCTCAATCCGGAGCGCGTGTCGATGCCCGACTTCGACGTCGACTTCTGCCAGAACCGGCGCGACGAGGTCATCGACTACGTCCGCGAGAAGTACGGCAAGGACAACGTCGGCCAGATCATCACCTTCGGCTCGCTCAAGGCGCGCTCGGTCATCCGCGACGTCATCCGCGTGATGGGGTTGCCCTTCGCCGAGGGCGACAAGATCGCGAAGCTCGTCCCGGACCCCGTCCAGGGCAAGACGCCGCCGCTCAAGGAGCTCGTGTTCGGCAGCGACAAGCTGCCGGCGGAGCCGCGGCTGGAGGAGCTCTACAAGAAGCCGACCGTCATCTCGCAGTGGGTCGACGAGAAGGGCGTCCAGCAGACGGTCACGACCAAGGACCTGCTCGACATCGCGATGAGCCTCGAGGGCCTGAACCGCCAGGCCGGGCTCCACGCCGCGGGCGTCGTCATCGCGGACAAGCCGCTCTGGGAGTACGTGCCGGCGTACAAGGACGACAAGTCCGAGATGCTGGTGTCGCAGTTCGCGAAGGAGGAGGTCGAGGCGGCGGGCCTCGTGAAGTTCGACTTCCTCGGCCTCAAGACCCTCACCGTCATCGACGACGCCCTCCGGATGGTGAAGCAGAACCACCCGGAGATGAAGGACTTCACCGCCGCCGACATCCCCATCGACGATCCCAAGGTCTACGAGCTCATCAGCCGCGGCGACACCGCGGGCGTGTTCCAGATGGAGTCCTCGGGCTTCACCGAGATGGTGATCAAGATGAAGCCCTCGCGGTTCGAGGACGTCATCGCCGCGGGCGCGCTCTACCGGCCCGGCCCCCTCGACCAGAAGCTCGAGGACGGCCGCACCATGGTGGACGTCTACATCGACCGCAAGCACGGCCGCGAGAAGGTGGTCTACGACCACCCCAAGCTCGAGCCGGTCCTGGAGCCGACCTACGGCGTCATCGTCTACCAGGAGCAGGTGATGCAGATCTCGCAGGTCCTGGCGGGCTATTCGCTGGGACAGGCGGACCTCCTTCGCCGCGCGATGGGGAAGAAGAAGGCCGAGGTCATGGCCAAGGAGCGCGTCGGCTTCCTCGCGGGCGCCGTCAAGAGCGGCGTGGACGAGAAGGTCGCCGGCGGCATCTTCGACCTCATGGAGAAGTTCGCGGCGTACGGCTTCAACAAGTCGCACTCTGCCGCGTACGGGCTCCTCACCGTCCAGACCGCCTGGCTCAAGGCGCACTATCCGGTCGAGTTCATGGCCGCGCTCATCTCGAGCGAGGCGTCGAACACCGACAAGGTCGTGCTGCACATCTCCGAGGCGCGCGCCGACGGGATCGAGGTGCTCCCGCCGGACGTGAACGAGTCCTTCAAGGACTTCGGCGCGTTCGGCCCGGCGGAGGCGGGGGGGAGTGGGCGAAGCGAGGGCCGCCCCGGCAAAAACTCCAAGGGGCGGATCCGCTTCGGCCTGGGTGCCGTGCGCGGCGTGGGCGACTCCGCCGTGCAGGCCATCCTGGAGGCGCGCGCGGAGGGCGGCCCGTTCAAGAGCCTCTACGACCTCGCCTCGCGCGTGGACTCGAAGAAGATCAACAAGAAGGTGGTCGAGGCGCTCGTGAAGTCCGGCGCGCTCGACTTCGAGGGCGTGCCGCGCTGGCAGCTCTTCGCCGGCATCGACTCCGCCTTCGCGGCCGGCGCCTCCGCGCAGGCCGATCGCGCCTCCGGCCAGGCGAGCCTGTTCGGCGCCCTCCCCGCCGCGCAGGTCGAGCAGAAGCCGCGCTACCCGCGGCCCGGCGACGTCATCGGCGAGCTCACCGTCGAGGAGTGGCCGGAGCGCGTGCGGCTCGCGCTGGAGAAGGAGGCGCTCGGCTTCTACCTCACTGGCCACCCGCTGCAGGGCTACGAGAAGGAGGTCCGACGGTACGCCTCGACGACCTGCGCCGCGGTCGCGAACAAGCGGCACGGCGACAAGGTCTCCGTCGTTGGCGTCGTCGCGGCGGTGCGCGAGCGGATGAACAAGGAGAAGGGCACGCGCTTCGGCTTCCTCACGCTCGAGGATCTCACCGGCACGGTCGAGGTGGTGTGCTGGGCCTCGCGCCCGGCGACCGGCCAGCGGCCCGCGCAGAAGGGCTGGACGGACTGGGAGGTCTTCTGCAAGTCCGACGAGCCGCTGCTCGTCCACGGCGAGGTCCGCATCAACAACCGCGAGGAGGAGAACCCGCGGGCGGAGATCACCGCCATCGACATCGAGCCGCTCTCGCTCGTGCGCAAGCAGAAGACCTCGGAGATCGCGCTCCGCATCGACGCGGAGCGGCTCTCGAAGGAGCGCGCGACCGACCTGAAGGCGCTCCTCGCCCGCAACCCCGGCACCTGCACGGTCACCGTGCGCGCCGTCGTCCCGGAGCAGAGCGAGACGACCGTCTCCGTTCCGGCGAAGGTGCAGCCGACGGACGACCTGCTCGAGTCGGCGCGGCGGCTCGGGTTCGAGGTGGAGCTGCGCTGAGCCGGCCGCCGCCGGGTCAGGACAGCTCGGCGACGATCCTCCGCCCCGTACGCGACGACCTAGATCTCCGGGACCGCCTCGCTCCGCTCGATGGGGATGACGCGCGCGCGGAACTCCCCGGCTCCACGCCGCCCCGGGGCGGCGCGTCCGCGGGTCGCCGGCCACGCGAGTGACCACCCGAGGACGGTGAGCGCCTCCAGCGCGGCGTCCGCGAGGTAAATGCGCCGGATCCGCCCGCGCGCCGCGTACCAGCCGCCGGCGCCGCCGAGCGCCGCCGCGGACGCGGCGCCGAGGAACGCGATCTCCTCCGTCACGCGGCGCCGGGCCCCCGCCAGGACGAGCGTCCCGCCCACCGCCGCGATGAGGGCGCCGACCGTCTTCACGAGCCAGCCCGCCTGCTTCGGCCCGGTCACGACCTCGAAGCTTCGAAGGTGGACGATCGGCCAGATCCCGGTCGCCACCCAGTACGCGCCCTGGGCGAGCGCCAGCCTGCGCGGGAGTGCAGTCGCTTCCATGCGGAGAACCTGCGCATCCCGCCCCTCTCGCGCGGCGCGCCGCTAGAGCGGAGGTCGCGAGAGCGTGCACACGCGCCCGGGGCCGTCCGCGATCGTGCCGCAGGTGAGGCCCTGCGGGCACTCCGCGCTCGTCTCGCAGCGGATCTCGCAGGTCCGGAACGTCGGTTTGCCTGGGCCGCAGCCGGCGATGCCACAGTACTCCACGCAGGTCTGCCCGGTCGCGCACCCGGTCTCCGGGCAGGGCTCGTGCAGCCCGGCGGCGGGAGCCGGCGGCGCCTCGCTCGGCGCGGCCGTGGCGGTCGCCGCGGGCGCCGCCGCCGCTCCGCGCC
>NZ_JALCZB010000144.1:0-7935 GCF_022690745.1 Anaeromyxobacter sp. SG64
GCCGCGCTGGGCGTCGCGCTCGCCGTGCGGGGGGTGCCCGGCGAGGCCGCCGAGGCGCTCGAGACCGCGCTCGCCGGCTCGACCCAGCCCGCGCGGGCTCACCTCGCGGCGGCGCGCGCCGAGGCGCTCCTCTCCGCCGGGGACGCCCCGCGCGCCGCGAAGCTCCTCGGCGACGTCGCCGCGTCGGGGGACCTCGCGGTGGCGCGTCGGGTCCGCTGGCGGGAGCCCGAGGCGCTGCTCGCGGCGGGGCTCGCGCCGGAGGCGGTCCCGCTCCTGGAAGGCCTCCTGCGCGACCTCCCCGGGGACGGCGCCGCGCCCGGAGCGCGGCTCGCGCTCGCGCGAGGGCTCCGCCAGCTCGGGGAGGACGCGCGCGCCGCGGAGGTGTACCGCGGCCTCTGGCTCGAGCGGCCCGAGCTGGCGGCGGGCCGCGCTGCCGGCGAGGCCCTCGAGACGTGGCGCGCGGCGGGCGGTCCGGTGCCGACCGCCACCGCGGCCGAGCAGCTCGCGCGCGCGGACCGGCTCCTCGCCACGGGCTGGCCCGACGCGGCGCTCCTCGCCCTCGACGCCGCGGAGCGTGCGGAGCCGCCCGCCGCGCCGGAGCGCGCGGCCATCCTCCGCGCCGGTGCGCTGCTCGCCCTCGGACGCCACGGCGACGCGGAGCGTCTCGCCGCGAAGTTCACCGCGGCGCCCGACGAGAGCGACCGGCGGGGCGCGCTGCTCGTGCTCGCGCGCGCGGCGGCGAGGGCCGGCCGGGTGGACGAGGCGAGCCGCCGCTACGCCGAGCTCGCGGCGCTGCGCGCGCCGATCCCGGGCATCCCCGAGTGGCGCCAGCGCGATCTGGGAGACGAGGCCGCCTACCTCTCGGCGTGGCTGTACTACGACGCCGGCCAGTTCGCGCGCGCCGCGACGGCCCTCGAGGCGTTCGCGAAGGCCAACCGGCGCTCGCGCCGCGCCGACGACGCGCGCTGGTTCTCCGCCTGGTCGCTCTACCGCCTCGGGCGCTTCCCGGCGGCGGCGCGCGCCCTCGCGAAGCTCGATCGGACCTCCTACGCCGACGCCGCGGCGTACTGGCGGGCGCGGCTCGCCCGGACCGGTCCGGAGCAGCGGCGGCTCTACCGTGCGGCGATCGCGGCCGGAGGGGACGGGTGGTACGGCCTGCTCGCGCGGGCGCGGCTCGCCGCCCTCGGCGAGTCCGCCGCGAGGATGCCGCCCCCCGACCCACGCCCCCTGCCGGAGCTGCAGGACGCCGCCGCCGCGGCGCGGCTCGCGGTGGCGGTCGAGCTGCTCGGGCTGGGGATGCGCGCCGAGGCGCTCGAGGAGCTCGCCGATCTCACCCGCTCCTGGCGCGCCCGCGCGTCCGCGCCGGTGGTGGCGCAGCTCGCGGCGTTCGCGGGCGACGCCGAGGTCCCGTTCCGGATCTCGCGCGACCACCTCCTCCCCACGCGGCGCGCGCTGCGCTGGGCGCACCCCGAGCCCTACCCCGAGCTCGTCCCGTCGCGCGCCCGCGCGGTGGGCGTCGATCCTTCGCTGCTGCTCGCCGTCATGCGGCGCGAGTCCGGGTTCCGGCCGGGCATCCGGAGCGGCGCGGGCGCCGAGGGGCTCCTGCAGCTGCGCCCCGCCACGGCCGAGCGGGTCGCCGCGCTGCTCGGGCTGCCGGGCGGGCTCGGCGCCCGGCTCGCGGAGCCGGAGGTGAACATCACGCTCGGTGCCCATTACCTCGGCCTCCTGCTCGCGCGCTTCGGCGATCCCGCGCTCGCCGTCGCGGCGTACAACGCGGGCCCCGGCGCCGCGGCGGAGTGGGCCCGGGCGCGCGCCGGGATGCCGCTCGACGCCTGGGTGGAGTCCATCCCGTACCGGGAGACGCGCGGCTACGTGCGGATCGTGCTCGCCGACTGGGACGTGTACCGCGCCCTGGCGGGCGAGCCGGCAGCGCCGATCGCGCCCGAGCGAGCCGTCACGGCGCCGGACGGCGGGGTGGCATTCTGAGGGAGGCGCGCACCCGCGACAGCGGGCGCGAAGGTTCACGGGCCCCGCCGAGCGGGGGTGGGGCCCCGACGACGGCGGCCAGCCGTCGGCGGGGCGGGGGCGCAGCCCCCGTTAGATCAACGCCGCGCGCACGGCCGCGAGGATCTCGTCGCCGAGGCGGCGCAGCACCGAGGGCGTGACCCCCGGGATCTGGCCGAGCGCCTCGGCGTCGCGCGGCAGGCGCCGCGCGATCGCGAGCATCGCGTCCTCCCCCAGCACCTTGAACGGCGGACGGTCGAGGGCCTGCGCGCGCTCCTCGCGCGCGAGGTACAGCGCGCGCAAGACCGTCCGGCCGGCGGGCTCGAGCTCGCGCGCGCCCCGCAGGCGGCGGAACCCCTCCGGATCGAACACGCGCTCGCGCGGCACCACCGCGGCGACCCGGTCGAACTCGCGCCGCGCGTCGTCCGTCGCGCCACGCGACTCGAGGTCGGCCGCCAGGAGATCGCGGAGCGTGAGCAGGAAGTGCGTGTCGAGCGCGGCGTAGGCGAGCTGCGCGGCGCTGAGCGGCCGCTGTCCCCAGTCCGAACGCTGGAACGCCTTGGAGAGCCTCACCCCGAAGTGCGCCTCCACCAGCGCGGACAGGCCGAGCCCCTCCCGTCCGAGCCGCCGGGCAGCGAGCATCGTGTCGAACAGGCGCGGCAGCCGCCAGCCGTACTCGCGCTTGAGGCAGCGCACGTCGTAGTCGGCGCCGTGCAGCACCGTCTCGCGTCCGTCGCAGAGCACCTCGCCGAGCGGGCGGGGATCCACCGCGAGCGGATCGAGGATGTAGTCGGCGGACCGCGTCGAGATCTGCAGCAGGCAGACCCGCTCGCGGTACACGTGAAAGCTGTTCGACTCTGTGTCGAGGGCCACCACCGGCTCCGCTCGGACCGCCTCCACGAGCTGCGACAGCGTGGCGGGGTCGGCGACGAGGATCGGGGTGGCGCCCGCTGAAGGGGGCGTCATCCGGCGGGATTGTATCCAATTCGGGCCAGCGCCGCCGCGACCTCGGCGGCGACGCCGGCGTTTCGCTCGAGCAGCGCGACGTTCGCCGCCCGCGCCCTCCCGTGCGTCGCCCGCGCGACGGCCTCGAGCAGGAACGGCGTGACCGCCTTGCCGCGCACGCCGCGGTCCCGGGCGTCGGCGAGCGCCGCCGCGATCGCGGCCTCGATGACCTCTCGCGGCACGGCCTCCGGGGGTGGGATCGCGAGCACGACGCCCTCGCGCCGCCCGAGGCCGCCCCAGTGCATCGCGAGCACGCGGGCCGCCCCGGCGCCGTCCTCCACCCGGTGCTCGAGGGGTACCCCGCTCGCTTCCGAGTAGAACGCGGGCAGCTCGGAGGTCCGCCAGCCGAGCACGGGGATCCCGAGCGTCTCGAGGGCCTCCGCGGTCGCAGGAACGTCGAGGATCGCCTTCGGCCCCGCGCAGACGACGCAAACGGGCGAGCGGGCGAGCTCGCCCAGATCGGCGGAGACGTCCGCCGCGCCGGCGGCCGGCTCGCCGTCGGGGATCCGGTGGACGCCGCCGATCCCTCCCGTCGCGAACACCGGGATACGCGCGCGCACGGCGACGGCGGCGGTCGCGGAGACCGTCGTGCCTGCGTCGCGTCCGGCGGCGAGGAGCGCCGCGAGATCCCGCACCGCCGCCTTGGCGGCCGGCCGGGAGGGATCGGCGAGCCGAGCCAGCTCCTGGTCGGACGCCCCCACCACGATCCGCCCGTCGAGCACCGCCACGGCGGCCGGCACGGCGCCCCCGGCCCGCACGGCCGCCGCGCAGCGGCGGGCGGCGTCGAGGTTGTGCGGCGGCGGCAGTCCCTGGGCGACGACGCTCGTCTCGAGGGCGACCACCGGCCTGCCCGCGGCGAGCGCCTCGCGGACCTCCTCGGCGATGCGGAGAGGCGTTTCCATGCACCGAGCATAGCCCGGGCCGTGCACCGGGCGCGTGCTATAAGCCTCGCCAGGGACCGTCCGGGCGGGCGGCGCGACGAGGATCGAATGAGGGCGCGAATCCGGGGCTGGGTGGTGCTCGTTTACACCGCGGCCTCGATGGTCACGTTCTTCCTGCTCAGCCTGCCCGACACCCTGCTCGGCCGCGGTCAGCTCGCGATGTGGTTCGCCCGCTTCGCCTGGTCCCGCTCGATCCTCCGGCTCGCGGGGGCCCGCGTCCGGGTGCTCCGCCTCCCGCCGCTTCCCGACGGACCCCTCATCTTCGCGTCCAACCACGAGAGCGCCCTCGACATCCTCGCGCTCGTCGCCCGGCTGCCGCGCACCGTTCGGTTCATCGCGAAGCTCGAGCTGTTCAAGATCCCGGTCTTCGGCCTGTACATGCGGCTCGGCGGTCACATCCCGGTCGATCGCGGGAACCATGCGCGCGCCATCGAGTCGCTCCGCCAGGCGGGCGCGGCGGTGCGCGGCGGCACCTCGCTCATCGTGTTCCCCGAGGGGACGCGCTCCACCGACCTGCGCGTCCACCCCTTCAAGAAGGGGCCGTTCGTGGTGGCGATGGAGGCCGGGGTGCCGGTCGTCCCCGTCGCGATCTCGGGCGCCGGGCGCATCACCCCGAAGCGCGCCATCGCGGTGTACCCCGGGGAGATCCGGATCGCCCTCGGGGACCCCGTCGACCCCCGCGCCTTCCCGAACAAGACGGCGCTCCTCGTCGAGGTGCGCCGCCGGGTGATCGAGCAGCACCTCGCGATCGGCGGCGCGGGAGGCGACACGCGCGACGCCGTGGCGGCGCCGGGGCGCGAGGGGACGAGCGCGTCCGCCGACGGCGCGCCGGTGTAGGAGCCCTTGCGCCTTGTCCGCCCCGGCGGGCGGGCGGTACGCTCTCGCACGATGAAGGAGCCGGCCCGCCCCGATCCGCTCCCCGCGGCGCACCGCGTGAAGGATGTCGCGCGCGACCTCGCCCAGGAGCTCGCCGGCGGCTACCGCCGCTCGACCCGCTACATGCGCCTCCGGGCCGCCGTGATCGGCGCGTGGGTGCTGCTCTCCGCGGGAGCGATCTGGGCGTCCTGCCCGGCCGGCGGGCCGACGAACCGCCTCGACGCCGAGGCGCAGCTCCTCCCCGGGTCGATCATGGGGACGCAGCTCCTCGTGAAGAACGGCTCCGATCGCCACTGGACCGAGGTCGCGTTCACGCTCGACGGCGGCTGGCGGTGCGACCGGAAGACGGTCCGCGCCGGGGACAAGGTGGTGCTCTCGCTCGCGGCGTTCCGGCGCGAGGACGGCGCCGCGGCGCCCAGGGACCTGAGACCGCGGGCGATCACCATCGAGTGCGTGGAGGGGCGCGCGACCCTCTCCCTCGCCGCGGAGTGACCGTGGACGGCCCGCGCGTCCTGCTCGTCGACGACGACCCCGACATCTGCGAGTTCCTCGGGATCCTGCTCGCGACGGAGGGGCTCGCCTCCGCGGCCGCCTCGACGGCCGACGAGGCGCTCGCGGCGGTCTCCACGGCCGCGGCGGTGCTCCTCGACGTGGCCATGCCGGGCATGGACGGGCTCGAGCTCTGCCGGCGGATGCGCGCCGCCGGCTTCGCGGGTCCCATCCTGATCGTCTCGGCGCGCCCCTCGCCCGATCTCCCGCGGCGGGCGGTCGAGGCCGGGGCGAACGGCTTCGTGCGCAAGCCGTTCGAGAACGCGGAGCTCGTGGCGCTCCTCCGGAGCCACCTCTCGGTCCCGCGCCGCTAGCGCCTTCGCGCCCGCGCCGCGGCCAGATCGTCCTGCGCCGCGTCCTCCGCGCGCTCTCTCGCGCGGCGGAGGCCCTCCTGCCAGCTCGCGCGGTGGCGTGCGATGGCCTCGCGCGCCGCGGAGGCGTCCCCGAGCCCCGCGCGCGCCGCCGCGACGCCCTCCTCCGCCGCCGCGAGCGCCTGCTCCGCGGACGCCAGCGCCGCGCGCGACTCCGCCTCCTCGCGCCGGAGCCGCGCCGAGTGGCCGGCCGCCGTCTGCAGCGTCGCGGCCGGCGCAGCCACGCCGGTGGGGACGCCGCTCGCGCTCGCCCGCCGGGAGACGTCGTCGAGGAGCGCCCTCTGCTCGTCCCGCTCCCTGCGGGCGCGGCCCTCCTCCGCGAGCGCCGCGGCCAGCGCCGCGCGCGCCGCCTCCTCCTCGCGCTCGCGCAGCCCGAGCAGCGCCGCGAGGGGGTAGGCGTCCGTCACCGGACGAGCTCCTCGAGCCGGGCGCGGGTCCGCTCGGGCTCCTCCGCCTCGCCGGCGCCCTGCCGCAGGAACGCCTCGATGGCGGGGAGCCGCTCGAGGGCGGCGTCGGTGTCCGCGTCCGAGCCGGGCGCGTACGCCCCGAGCGCGATGAGGTCGCGATGACGCTCGTGGGCGGCCAGGAGCGCGCGCAGCCGGTCCGCCGCGGCGCGGTGCGCCGGGGTGGTGACGGCGGGCATGACGCGCGAGAGGCTCCGGAGGACGTCGATCGCGGGGTAGCGCCCGGCGGCGGCGAGCCGCGCGTCGAGCACGACGTGGCCGTCGAGGATCCCGCGCACCTCGTCGGCGATGGGCTCGTCGAGATCCCCGCCCGCGACGAGGACGGTGTAGAGGGCGGTGATGCCGCCCTCGGCCCGGTTCCCGGTGCGCTCGAGGAGACGCGGCAGCGCGGCGAAGACGCTCGGCGGGTAGCCGTGGCGCGCGGGGGGCTCGCCGGCCGCGAGGCCCACCTCGCGCTGGGCGCGCGCATAGCGCGTGAGCGAGTCGAGCATGAAGAGCACGCGCCGGCCGCGGTCCGCGAACCACTCCGCGATGGCCGTCGCGACGTGGGCGGCCTTGAGCCGCTCGAGGGCGGGCGCGTCGCTCGTCGCCGCGACGACGACGCTCCGCGCGAGCCCCTCCGGCCCGAGCGCCTCCTCGACGAAGTCCCGCACCTCGCGGCCGCGCTCCCCGACCAGGCAGATGACGGACAGCTCCGCCCGCGTGTTGCGGGCGATCTGGCCGAGCAGGGTCGACTTGCCGACGCCGGCGCCGGCGAAGATCCCGACGCGCTGCCCCTCGCCGATCGTGAGGAGCCCGTCGATCGCGCGGACCCCGAGCGCGAGCGGCGCGGTGATCCGGCGGCGCGTGAGCGGGGCCGGCGCCGCGCGCTCCACGGCCCACTCCGCGAGCCCGGCCGGCGGCGGCGCCCCGTCGATCGGCCTGCCCAGCCCGTCGAGGACGCGCCCGAGCAGCGCGTCGCCGGCGCGGATCGCGAGCGGTCGCCCGGTGGGGAGGATCTCGCTGTCCGCGCCGAGCCCGGCGGGATCGCCGAGCGGGAGCAGCACCGCGCGGTCGTCGCGGAACCCGACCACCTCGGCGAGGAGCGGCGGGCGGCCCGGAGTGTGGATCTCGACCGCCTCCCCCTGCCTCACGCCCGCGGCCTCGGCCTCGACGACGAGGCCCACGAGGCGGGTCACGCGGCCCCGCAACCGGAGCGGCGCGGCCCGGTCGAGCGCCTCGCGCACGCGGCCGGGGTCCGTCACCGCCCGTCGTCCTCGAGCGCCCGCGCGAGCGCGGCGAGCTGCGTCTCGACGCGGGCGTCCACCCGCCCCGCCTCGGTCTCGACCACCGCGTCGCCCCGGGCGAGCGCCGCGTCCTCGCGCACCGTGAGCCCCGGCGCCCGCGCGAGCACCGCCGCGAGCCGGCCGGCAGCGGTGCGGATGGCCTCCGCGTCGCCCGGGTTCACCCGCAGCGTCACCTCGCGGCGATCGCGCGCGGCCGCCAGCGCGCGCGCCGCGAGATCGGCGACGGCGCCGGGATCGTGAGAGAGCTCGCGCCCGAGGATCGTCCGCGCCACGTCGACCGCGACGGCCGAGACCTCGCGCTCGGCGAGGGCGAGCCGGCGATCGCGCGCGGCCGCCGCCGCGGCGACGCTGGCCGCGGCGCGGGCGAGCCCCTCGCGCCGCCCCTCCTCCACCGCCTCGGACCGGATGCGCTCGCGCGCCGCCTCGGCCTCGGCGCGGA
>NZ_JALCZB010000145.1:0-7765 GCF_022690745.1 Anaeromyxobacter sp. SG64
CGGAGGTCCCGCGCCGCTACGAGCGCGCGCGGGAAGCCGCCCCGCCCCGGCGGAGCGCGCCGGGCGCGAAGCGGCGCGGGCCGCGCTGAGGAAGGGACCGGTGCGCGGGCCGCCCCCTCCGCGCTACAACCGCCCGCGTGAGCCTCCGGATCGCCGTCATCGGGCACGTCGAGCACGTCACCATCGGCCGTGTCCCCGCCGTCCCGGCGGCGGGCGACATCGTCCACCTCGACGGACCGCGCTGGTTCCCGGGGGGCGGAGGCGGGGTCGCGTTCTGGCAGCTCGTGCGGAGCCCCGCGGAGCTGCACCTCTTCACGGCGATCGGCGACGACGCCGCGGGTGACGCCGTCGCGGCCGAGCTCGCGGCGAGCGGCGCGCACGTCCACGCGGTCCGCCGGGCGGAGCCGCACACCCGCGCGATCGCCATGGTCGATCCGGCCGGCGAGCGCACCATCCTGGTGGTGGGCGAGCCCCTGCATCCCCGCGCCGAGGACCCGCTGCCGTGGGGCGCGCTGGCGGGCTTCGACGCCGCCTACTTCACGGCGCAGGACCCCGCGGCCCTCCGGGCCGCGCGCGCCGCGCGGGTGCTCGTCGTCGCCGCCCGGCGCCGGCCCGCGCTCGCCGCCTCGGGCGTGCGCGCGGACGCGGTGGTCGGCAGCGTCCGCGATCCGCGGGAGGCGAGCCGGCGCGCGGACCACGCGGTGCCGCCCGTGGCGCTCGTGCTCACCGACGGCGCGCGCGGGGGCCGCATCGAGACGGAGGAGGGGCTCGAGGTCTTCGAGGCGCCGCCCTCGCCGCCGCGGGGCGGGGGCGCGTACGGGGCGGGGGACAGCTTCGCCGCGGCGCTGACGTTCTTCCTCGCCGCGGGCGTGCCGCTCGCGGAGGCCTGCCGGCGCGCGGGGCTCCACGGCGCGGCGGTGCTGGGTGGGCTCGATCCGCGGACGGGGCAGCTCCCGCTCGAGGATCCGCGCTGAGGGACGTCGACGAGACGGAATCGGGGGGGGGGGGCGCCCCCCCCCCCCCCCCCCCGCGCCCCCCCCCCCCCCCCCGGCCCCCCCCCCCCCCCCGCGCGGGGCTTGGGCCGGTCCACGTCCCGTCTCGGGCCGCCGGCCCCGCCGGACGGGGCGGGCGCCGCGGCCCCCTCTCCGCTCAGTAACGGACCTGCAGCTGCGGCAGCAGGATCGCGTCCTCCGCGCCGACCTTCAGGACGGAGCGGCCGAGGTCGAGGTGCACGACCGCGTGGCCGCGCAGCGCGAGCCACTCCGCCGGCGCGTCGAACTCGATCGGGAGGCCGCAGGCGTCGAGCGCGCCCGCAGCGCCGCTCTCCTCCCACGCTCCGACGTCGTCGAGGACGATGCGCACGTGCGCCACTTTCCCCGGCGCGGGCAGGGTGAACGTGCCGAGGTCCCAGGCGTGGTCGGCGCGCGTCAGGTCCATGGTGGTGACGCGGCTCAGGTCGATGGCGAGCGGCGCGCCGTCCACCTCGACGGAGACCGCCGCGAGGTCGAGGACGACCGCGTCGAAGCCGGGGTTCGCGACGCCGAGGAGCCGCAGCGTCGCGAGCTGAGGCTCGAGGGACGTCGTCGGATCGGTCGCGCCCACGGAGTCGTCGGGCGGGGGCGTGATCGGGGTCTCGATCGCCGGCTCGCCGGGAGATCCGGCAGGTCCGGTCTTGCCCTTGGGGCTCGTGCCGCCGCAGGCGATCGCGGCGAGGGAGAGGAGGAGGAGGCCAGTCTCGAGCGTTCGGATCATGGTCTGTTCCTCCTTCACGGGCTGCAGGTCTCGCCGGTGGGCGAGGTCGGGTCGACGCCGAGGGCGCGGGCGTCGACGGGCTGGGCCGGGCCGACGGCGAAGCCGTCGGGGAACGGCAGCGCGTCGCCCTGCGTGTTGAAGGCGGCCAGGTCGTCGATGAGCCCCTTGATGTCGCCGCACGCCGTTCCGCCGAGCGCCGTCACGGCGTCGGCCACGAGCGGCGAGGACGTCCCGAACGCGCGCCCGTTGCAGATGGCGGCCGCGGTCTGGTGGGCGAGCAGGATGCGGAAGCGCGCGAGCGCGTCGCGCGGCTCGCCGGACACGTACCGCGCCGGGCTGGCCCAGAGCAGCCCGAGGAGCTCCTCGAGCGTGTCGATCGTGGTGAACCCGAGGTCGATGGGGCCGCCGGCGATGCATGCCGTCGCCGCGTCGACGTGCGTCTTCCAGAAGCCGAGCGTCCGGGTGACGCCGCTCGGCGGGGGCGGAGGCGGCACCTCGGGCGGCTTGCACACCACCCGCGCGGTGCACTGCGCCTCGCCGTGCTCCCACCCCGCCGCGAAGCGGTTGTCGAGCCGCGCGCAGCCACCGGTGGTCGAGCAGGACATGCCGGCCTCCCCGGCGAGGGCGACGCACTCCTCGTACGAGTCGATGGTGAGCCCGTACTCGAAGGTCTGCGATCCGCCGACGGGGAGCGCGAGGTCGAGCTCCTGCCGGGCCGGGTCCATGAACCGATCGCTGATCCACGCGACGATGGAGACGTCGGTGGGGTGCACGTTCCGGACGGTCGCCTGGAACGTGAGGGTCGCGGGATAGGAGTCGACCTCGACGACGGCGGCTCCGTTGACGGTCTTCTCGCAC
Source organism: Anaeromyxobacter sp. SG64 (assembly GCF_022690745.1). Classification (NCBI taxonomy): domain Bacteria; kingdom Pseudomonadati; phylum Myxococcota; class Myxococcia; order Myxococcales; family Anaeromyxobacteraceae; genus Anaeromyxobacter; species Anaeromyxobacter sp. SG64. The sequence continues at coordinate 2,611 of NZ_JALCZB010000145.1, forward strand.
ACGAGCTCGTGTGCGCGGGCCAGCGGGGCCGCGAGCATCATCGCCGCGACCCCGGCCCACCTGCAGGGTGGTCTCACTGGGATCTCCTCGCTCCGGGGAAGGGAGTCGGCGGAGGCTCGTTTCACGTGCCATGCCGGTAGGCGAAGGTAGGTTCGGGCGCACGCCGGCACGTCGAGCGGCCGAGCGGTGGGAAGTCTCCTGCCGCGGGCAGGGCAACGGACGGGAGCAGGTGGGCACGCTCGTTCCCTCGAGCCACGAGCGGCCCCCAATCCGCGGGGCCAACCGCCTCTGGCGCAAGCTCGACGTGGTGGTCGCGGCGTCGGAGCGCCGCTTCGGAGGGGGAGCGAGCGAGCACCCGCTGGGCAGCCCGCTCAGCGGCCGCCCGCGAGGCGCGCGATGCCCCGCTCGACCGCTCCGACGAGGTAGGGCCGCAGCTCCGCCGGGGCGATGATCCGATCGAGCGATCCGACGCGGAGCGCGCGCTCGACGGTGTGGATCGCGTCGAACTCCTCGGCGACCTCGCCGACCTTCTCGGCGCGCACCGCGGCCGTCACCTCCGAGCGCCGGAGCAGCGCCGCCCCGCCCGCGGCGGCCGCCTTCTCCGCCTCCGCGACTCGCGGGTCCTTGCGCGTGCGGGACTCGACCTCTCGCGCGAACACGACCGCCGCCGCGGGGGCGCCGCCGATCACGGACGCCCGCGCGCCCTCCACCGCGACGACCTCCATGTCCTCGCGGAGCGCCTTGGAGAACACCACGAACGCGCCGCCGTGGTAGCGGGACACGACGCAGAAGACGATGGGCCCGCGGAAGTTCACCACCGCGCGGCCGATCTCCGCGCCGTGCTCGAGCTGCAGGCGCCGCATCGACTCGGGGGAGCCGTCGAAGCCGGAGAGGTTCGCGAGCACCACCACGGGGCGGTTGCCGCTCGCCGCGTTGAGCGCCCGGGCGATCTTCTTGGACGACTGCGGGAAGAGCGTCCCGGCCGACCAGAGCTCGGGCCCGTCCGCGGGGACGAACTCGAGGCGCGGGAGCGGGCGGGACTCGATGCCGAGGAGGCAGACCGGGAAGCCGCCGAGGTGCGCGTCCCAGACCACGGCGGTGTCGCCCCCGCGCAGGTCGCGCCAGCGCTCGAGCGGGGCGTGATCCTGGTCCACGCAGGCCGCCATCACGCGCCGGATGTCGAACGGCTTCTTGCGGTCCGGGTTCTTCTCGAGGCTGAAGACGTCGCCCACCGTCTCGAACCCGGCGCCGCCCTCCGGTCCGTGCGGGTACGAGCGCACGTCGCGTTCCACCGGGTCGGAGGTCGCGGCGCGGCGCGGGGCGCGCTCGCCCGGGACGACGTAGGTGTGCGCGTAGTGCCGCATGAGGATCCCGACGGCCTCCGCCACGCTGCCGGCCCGGTACTGCGCCTGGCCGTTCGGCCCCATGATCCGGTCGTAGCCGCCGATGCCCATGTTGTCCTCGGCCGAGACGCTCCCGGAGTACTCGAGCGCCTCCTTCCCGGTGAGGACCATGGCGGACCCGGGCGTCATCACCAGGATGCCCCGGGTGTGCATGAGCATCGTCGCCTCGGCGTTCCAGTAGGGCTGGGCGCCGACGTTGATGCCGACGACGACGACGTTGAGCTCGCCCCCGCGCTGGGTGAACTCGACGATCCGGCGCAGCACGCGCGAGATCCAGTCCATGTTCTCCGTGCCGCTCTCCATCGAGATCTTCGCGCCCGCGGAGACCGCGAACCACTCGAGCGGGACCTGGAGCCGCTCGGCGAGGGCGAGGGCCGCCTCGATGCGGGCGCACTCGGGCTCGGCGAGCGAGCCCATCGCCCTGCTCGGGTCGCCGAGCAGGACCACGCGCAGCATCCCCTCGGGGTGACGATCCGTGAAGCTGCGCACCGTCCCGACCACTACGTTCGACGGGTTCGCGCCGGGCGGCCGCGTGACCGGGACGAGCGCGCCGGCGGCGTCGAGATCGTGCTCGACGAACTCGCCCGGCGGGACCGCCGCCTGGGTGCCGCGCGACGGCGCGAGCAGCTTCACGATCTCGAACGGGTGGGTGAGCCCGCGCCGGCGGAGCTGGACGACGCGCTGCTCGTACTCGGTCATCGGCTCCAGCGGCCGATCGGTGGGCTCGTCCCAGCGGATCGACACGCCCCCCCGGTCGTCCGCGACGAAGCGCAGCAGCGTCCGCTTCATCGCGCCCGTCGCCGGATCGGGGAGCCGCGCGTCGATGAGCGCCATCTCGAGCCCGAGCCCCGCCGCGGCGGGCGCCATCCGCGCGGCGAGGCCGCGGATCTCGGCCGGCGTGAGCGGCAGGGGCGGGCCGACCGTGAGGAGCACGCGGTTCCACTCGAGCCGCTGCCCCGGCGCGCGGCGCGCCTGGAAGCGCCGCATGCCGGCGAGCGCCTCGTGGAGCATCCGCTCGACGTGGGGCATCTGCACCACGCGCCCGGAGCCGTCGCGCACCGGGGCGATGGCACGCACCTCCGCGACCGCGAAGAGCCGCTCGTCCCTGGGGTTGTCGCGGGAGACGCCGCGGTAGAGGTACACGTCCTCGACCGAGGGGAGGCGCTCGAGCTCGAACCGCGCGAGCCGCCCGAGCTGCATCCGCTTGAAGAGCATCGGGTGGACGCCGCGGTGGCGGCGGTCCTCGGTCCACTCGGACGGCCCGCCGCGGAAGGTGAAGTGCTCCTGGCTCGCCTGGCGTCCCAGGCCGCGCCCGGGGATGGCGAGGAGGAACGAGGCGCGGCGCAGCGGGCGCGTGAAGGCCGCCTCCGCGAGCGCGAGGCGGAGCCGCTCCGCGAGCGCGTCGGGGCCGTCGATGGGCGCGTCGTGCCAGACGTAGAGCTCGACCGCGACCGCGCGGTCCCCGGGGACCTCCGCCGCGAGCCGGGCGAGACGCCGGACCGCCTGGTCGATCTCTCCGGGGTGCGAGAAGGCGGCGATCACGCGGAACGCCTGCCCCTCGAGCGTGTAGTCCGACCACGCGCACGCGAGCCCCTCGACCTCGCCCACCTCGACCGGGCCGAGCGCGCGGTCGCGGTAGTAGCGGCGGAGGAGGGTCTCGACGAGCCGCGAGCGGAGCGGCGGCGCCGCCTCCGCCATCCGCGAGACCACCATCGTCGCGATGGACTGCGGACACTGCACGATCCGCTCGACGAGCGCCTCGCGCGCCGCCCCCGCCTCCGAGGCGAGCCGTTCGAGGTCGGCCTCGGCCTGCGCGGTCATCTCCGCGCGCACCCGGTCGAGGCGCGGCTGGTCGTGGCGGCGGTAGCGGACCTCGCGCGCGAGGTCGGCGAGCGCGGGGAAGCGCTCCTGGCCGACCGCCGCCAGCCGGTCGAGCTGCTCGCGCGGGGCGACCGCGGCGGGCGCCTCGGGCGCCGCCAGCCAGCGCTCCAGGATGGCGAGCACCGGCGCGAGCTGGGCCTCGGCGCGCTCGTAGGCCTTCTGCATGCGGAGCAGCGCCACCTCGAGCGCGCGGCCGGGGACGTCGAGCGACAGGCCGTAGTGCGCGAGGGCGCGGCGGAGCGCGCCGACGAAGGTCTCGCCGAGCCCCTCTCCCCGCGCCTCCGGCTCGTGGAGGTAACGCCAGAGCGCTTCGAGCGGCGGCGCCGCGGAGGGATCCGCGCCGGGGCGCGCCCGCCCGTAGAGCGACTGCACGTCGGCGAAGGCCGCGACGACGGCCGACTCGGCCCGGAGCGTGGCGGCGGCGCCGTGCGGGGCCGCGAGGGACAGCTCGCGCCAGCCGGAGGCGAGCCGCCGCGCCTCCGCGGCGGTCACGTCGAACCCGAGGACGAGCCGCTGCAGCTCGGCGAGCGCGCCGAGGTAGCGCTCCGCGTCGCCCGCCGGCTCCGTCGGCGCGGGGCCCCCCAGCGTGAGCGGCGCGGCGGCAGGCTCGGGGGCGGCCTCGCCCTCGGGGTCGATCCGGAGGAGCGGCGCGCCGGGATCGACCTGGGCGTTCGCGACGGTGAGCACCTCGCGGATCGTCCCCGCGTACGGCGCGGGCACGGCCATCTCCACCTTCATCGACTCGATGCGCGCCACCGGCTCGCCCGCCGCGACGCGCTGGCCGGGCGCGACCGGGATCGCCACCACCACCGCGGGCATGGGCGAGGCGACGACGCCGGCGGGATCGCGCCGGACGACGTGCGGCACCCCGTCCACCTGCACGAGCTGGCGGAGCCCGTCGGACGCGACGAGCAGCCGCGCGCGCCCGCCGCTCCACGTGAGCCGCCGCTCGTGCGCGCCGAGGTGCTCGACGCCGAGCTCCAGCGGCGCGCCGCCGGCGGGGGCGACGCGGTAGGCGCCGGGGCCGATCTGCCGGACCTCGAGCCGGTGGCGGCGCCCCGCGTGGCGAAGCTCCACGCCGCGGCCCGACGACGGGCCCACGCGCGGGCGACCGCGGCGCGCCTCGGCGACGAAGCGCGCCCGCTCGAGGTCGAGCTCGGCGTCGTACGCCTCGATGGCGGCGGCGACGACGGCGACCTCCGGGCGCTGGGGGAGGGCGGGCTCTCCGGACGCGGCGAGCGCATCGAGGAGCCCGGCGCCGGCGCGTCCGGCGCGGACCTCCGGGCGCGCGCAGAGCGCCCGGAGCCACGCGGTCGAGGGCGCCGCGCGGTGCAGGAGGACGTCGCTCCCCTCGAGCGCCTGCTCGAGGCGCTCGAGCGCCTCCGCGCGGTCGTCGCCGCGGGCGATCACCGTCGCGATCACCGACCCGGCGGGCGCCTCGTCGCCCTCGTCGAGCGCGGGCTCCGCGCGCACCCCGGGACCCGCCGCGAGCCGGAGCACCTCCAGCCGTCCGGCGGCTGCGCCGGCCGCCACGACGCGGGCGGCGAGCGCGTGGCCGTGGCGCGCCCCGGCGGGCGCCCCGTCGAGGTCCTCGCCCGCCGCGAGGCGCAGGGCGAGGCGGACGAGGTCCATCCCCGTGGCCTCCTCGACGGCGGGCGCGGAGTGCGCGCGCGCGTCGATCCCGGAGAACGCCATCCGCCCCGCCGCGTCCACCGCGAGCTCCACCGCGCACAGGCCCACCCAGCCCGCCTCGACCGCGGCGCGCTCGGCGAGGGCGAGCGCGCGCTCCGCGACGTCCGGCGGGAGGCCGGCGGGCGGCGACTCGACGAGCGGCGTCGTCCCGCCGGTGCGGAGCGACGCGTCCCCGATGC
>NZ_JALCZB010000146.1:0-7753 GCF_022690745.1 Anaeromyxobacter sp. SG64
CGCGGCCGCGCCCGCCCGCGCGAGCGTGCCCGTCCGGGCGCCCGCGCGCTCGCACGTGCTCGCGGCCGCGGCCGTGGCGGTCCTCTTCCTCCTCCGGCTCGCGATCCTCCCGTGGCTCGGGCTGTTCAACGACGAGGCGTATTACTGGGAGTGGTCGCGCCGGCTCGCCGCGAGCTACTACGATCACCCGCCGCTCGTCGCGTGGATCCTGGCGGTCTCGACGCGCCTCCTCGGACACGGCACCCTCGCCGTCCACCTCCCGGCCCTCCTCTTCACCGCCGCCACCTCGCTCGTCCTCCTCCGCCTGTCGCTCGACCTCGTCCCGGGCCGGCGCGATGTGGCGTGGGGCGCGGTCCTGCTCTGCAACGCCGCGCCGCTCTTCGGGCTCGGCGCCGTGTTCACCACGCCGGATGCGCCGGCCACGTTCTTCTGGATCCTCACCGCCTGGCTCGCGTGGCGGGCGGTGAACGGAGCGCCGCGCCTGTGGTACGCGGCCGGCCTCGCGGCCGGGCTCGGCCTCCTGTCCAAGTACACCGACGTCTTCCTCCTGCCGGGGGTCCTCCTCTTCCTGCTCCTCACCCCGCACCGGGCGTGGCTGCGGCGCAAGGAGCCGTACCTCGCGCTCGCCATCGCGGCGCTCGCGTTCGCGCCCGTCGTGCTGTGGAACGCCCGGCACGGCTGGGAGTCGTTCCTGTTCCAGCTCGTGGAGCGCCACGGCGGCGCGTTCCGCCCGTGGCGGACCGTCCCGCGCTTCCTGGCCGCCCAGCAGAGCCTGTCCCCGCTCGTCTGGGCGGCGTGCCTCGTCGGGCTCGCGCGGAGCGGGCGCGCTGCGCGCGCGGGCAGCGCTGCGGCCGCGCTCGTCTTCGGGTGTGCCGCGCCTTCCCTCGCCTTCTTCACCGTGGCCTCGCTGTTCACCTACGTGAACCCGAACTGGTTCGGCCCCGCCTTCCTGACCCTCATGATCCCCGCGTCGGCGGCGCTGCTCGAGAGCCGCTCGCGGCTCGTGCGCCTCGCGCCCGCGGGGCTCGGCCTCGCCCTCTCGCTCCTGTTCTACGTCCAGGCGATCTCGCTCGCGCTGCCGCTCCCGCCGCGCCTCGACTTCGCGACGGACCTCGTCGGCTGGGAGGAGGTCGGCGCGCGGCTGCGCGGGCTCCAGGCCTCCGGCGCCGGCGCGCGGCCGTTCGTGTTCTCGCGGCGACTCCAGCTCTCCGCGCTCGCCGCCTTCTACGGCGGCGACGGCCTCGAGGTGACCCGCCTCGGCGGGCGCCGCGATCAGTACGACGAGTGGACCTCCCCGGAGGCGCTCCGCGGACGGGACGCGGTCTACTTCTGCGACGACCTCAAGTTCCGGGCGCCGGACGAGCTCCCGTTCCAGCGCTGCGAGGCCGCGGGCGAGCTCCCCATCGTGCGCCACGGCCGGACGGTCCGGCGCTTCTTCTTCTGGCGGTGCTTCGCGTATCAGCCCTGACGCCGCGTGGCGGGGGGCTCACCGCACCCCGGCCGTGAACGCGTAGTACGCGCGGAGCTCCGTGCCCGTCTCGGAGCGCGCGGGCGCGCCTCCCCCCGCGTCGCCCGCGTGGTGCGAGAGGAGCCCCTCCACGCCGAGCGCGTGCGGGCCGACGACGCGCAGCTCGAGCGCGCCCGTGACGGTCGAGACGCGCTCGAGGCCGGGGAGGGATCCCAGGCCGGCGATGAGGTACTGACGCGCGACGAGCCGCGCGGCGATGCGATCGAGCGCCCGCAGCTGGGCCTCGAGGTGCGCCTGTCCCCCCGGGCCCATCCGGTAGCTGCGATCGTGCACCGGCCGGCCTCCCAGGTAGCCGGCGGCGCCGAGGAGCACCGCCGACGCGGTCGCGGCGCCCTCGAGCGCGACGCGCGGCGCCAGCTCCCAGCGCCCCTCCGCGGAGAGCCCCACCGCGCTCGTGGAGACGCTGTGGCGACGCAGCGCCGAGAAGTCGAACTGGAGCGCGACGCCGGCGAGGCCTCGCACCCGCTCTCCCTCGAACGTCCGCCCGGCCAGCACGCCGCGGGCGAAGAGCGTCGCGAGGGGGTCCTTCTCCGTCGAGTACGTGGACTCGAGCTCGAAGTGGTCGAACGGCCGCTCGAACCGGAAGCGCGGATCGCCGGGGAGGCCGTAGCTCAGGCGGACGCCGAGCTCCGGCACCACCCCCTCGTTCCCGCCGGCGCGGAGGTCCGGATCGAAGGACAGCGCGCCGACGCGGAGCTGCACGCGCGAGGGCGGCGTGGGAGCCGGCGGGTCCGTGCCGACGAGGGCCCGGTTCATGCTCTCGATGGGCGCGAAGGTCGTCGCGGCCGCGAGGCGCCAGCCGCTGCGGGGCCCGTCGAGGATCATGCCCGACACCCGGTGGAACATTTCCCCGAGCACGACCCCGGCGAGCGGCGTGGTGATCTGGTCGTTCACCGACGGGAGCGTGGTCTCGCCGACGATCTCCCAGATCGCGCTCGCGACGAATGGGTACGGGGTCGACGCCCAGAACCCCAGGCCCGACGAGCGCGCCGCGCTGTACGGGAAGATGCCCTGGAACGGGTGACCGATCTGGTTGATCCAGAAGCGATCCTCGTCGAGCACCCAGCTGCCCCGGAGGTTCCGTCCGATGGTGTGCGCGGTCACTCGCGCCCAGGGCGCGCCGCCGATGGAGACGTTCCAGCCGAGCATCACGCCCGTGATGACGCCCGTCTCGAGGGCGGGGAGGAGGTGCCCTCTCGGCAGCAGCCCTCGGCGCTGCGGCGGCCGGAACGTGAGGTCCGGGACGCCACTCGCTACCGATCCCGCGCCGTCCTCGGATTCCCCCGCTCCGGCGGGCCTCGCGCCCCCCGCGCTCGCCGCCGGCTTCGCGCTCGCGGCGCCGGGGGAGTCGCCACCCCCCTCCTCCTGCGCCGCGCCCGCCGCGGGCTTCGCGCCGCCGCAGTCCATCCCTTCCCCGGCCTGCGCCTCGTCTTGCTCCCGCGGCGCGGTGGGCACGTCCGCACCCGCCGGCCGGGCGAGCGCGATGCCGCAGAGCGCCGCCAGGGCGAGGAGGGACGCGTGGCCGCGAGGCGAGATCACACGAGCGAGCATCAGCGGTATCCACCGCGGATCGTAGCGACCTGGACCCGACGCCGGCACGTGCGTCTCCGGCCCCCCGACATCCACCCGAGCGCCCGTTCGGGCCGCTTCCGCCCCCGGCGGTGCTCGAGCTTCACCCGAGTTCGGTTTTCACGCGCGTGGCGGTTTGCCGCGCAGGAGCCCTCACGGCGGCCAGAGACGCGTCGGGCCGGTCCGCGCTGGACCGGCCCGACGGTTTCATCGGCGACTCCGTGCGCGCGGCGCCGGACACCGGCGCGGCGTCGACGGACCCGCGATCAAGGCCGCGCGAGGGTGACCACGGGCGACGTCCAGCGCTCCCAGTCGGAGGGGTTCGCCGGATCCCCGAGCGCCTTCAGCACGGACAGGGTGACGAGGTAGCTGCCGTTCGGCACGACGTAGCTCCTCGTGCCGGCGGCGGTCGTGCCGTCCCAGGCGAGCGCGAAGAAGCCGGCGCTCGTCGCGTTGCGCGGCAGGTAATCCTCGGCGAGCGCGGTGTGCCACGCCTTGCCGCTCGCGGCGTCGGTCACGTCGAGGCGCAGGGCGCGCGACGGGTGATCGAGGTGGACGAGGACGAACGGGACGTCGTCGCCCGCCATCGTGAACGTGCCGCCGGCGGGCCGCGCCTCGTAGCTCGACTCCACGAGCTGAGCCAGCACCGGCAGCCCGGCGCCGGCCGGCGTGAGGACCTTGATCGACTGGTAGTCACCGACGAAGCCGGCGTACGGCACCCGCAGGATCTCGCCGCCGCCCGAGGGCGTGAGCACCACGTAGCCGCCGTACTGCGCCTTGTCCGGCCCGGTCGGAGGCGTCACGGTGAGCTCGACGGTCGCGCTCCCTTGCGCGGGGACCGTCACCGTCGGCGCGCCGAAGGAGACGCTCGCGTTCGACGTGTTGAACACCGGCGAGAACGTCCCCCGCGCCGAGAGGGCGTTCACGAACGAGAGCGCGTAGGTGACCGGCGCGTCGGCGGAGCTCGTGACCGTGAGCGTGCGCGCGACCGGCCCCGCCTGGCTCTCGCCGAGCGAGAGCTTCGCCGGCTCGACGCTGGTGGTGGCGAGGATGGCGCGATCGATCCGGAGCATGCCCGCGCCCTGGCGGCCCACCGTCTCGAGGAAACCGAGCGTCGGGTCCCGCCACCAGAGCTTCGGCTCTGCGGTGTTCTGGAGGATCGTCCGGACCCGCTGCGACGGCGTGCTCGGCCGCGCCTCGAGCAGGAGCGCCACCGCGCCCGCGACGTGCGGCGACGACATGGAGGTGCCGCTGAGGCTCGCGTAGCCACCGAGCTCCAGGGGGTAGGTCGAGTAGATGTACCCGCCGGGCGCGCCGAGATCGGGCTTCAGGGCGAGATCGGGCGAGAGGCCGTAGGAGCTGAAGTCGGAGATGAGGTTCCCGGTGGAGTTCGGGAAGCTCCCGAGGTCCGAGGTCCAGGTGAGGTCCACGGAGCCGGCGGCCAGCCTGGAGTCGATGAGCGCCCCCTCCGCGGCGGAGACGGCGACCACCGGGATGGTGATCGCGACCGCCCCGGCGACGGTGGGGCTCACGCGGCCCGTGGTGCTGTTGTAGAGCACGACCGCGGCCGCGCCCGCGTTCTGGGCGTTCAAGGCCTTCTGGTAGAACGAGCATGTCCCTCGCCGGACGAGCGCCGCCTTTCCGGCGAGGCTTCCGGACGGAAGCGCGGCGCAGGCGTCGGCCGTCGAGCTCGGGGTGCCGGTGCGGGCCATCGGGAGCGTGCCCGTGTACGGCGCCGGCGGAGCGGCGGTCGCGTTCGTGTAGCCGATGGCCGTCCCGTCCGGCGAGATCGTGAGCTCCTTCAGCATGGCGTGCGTGTTGTCGAACGACGCGACGCCGATGACCTTCTCGCCGAGGCCCGGGGCGCCGGCGGCCCACAGCCCGTTCGCGCCGCTGTTCCCGATCGAGGCGACCACCACCACGCCGAGGTTCACGAGGCGCGTCGCCGCCATGGCCGTCGGGTACTGGGGCCACTGGTAGGCGGATCCGATGCTCATGTTCACGACCTGCATGCCGTCGGCGAGCGCCGCCTCCATCGCTGCGATCATCACGTCCGCGCTGGTCGAGCCCTCGCACCCGAAGACGCGATAGGCGCCGAGCTGCGCGTCCGGCGCGACGCCGCGCGCCCTCCCGTTCGCGCCGATGATCCCGGCGACGTGCGTGCCGTGGCCGGCGCAGTCGTCGGGGTACGCGTCCGGAACCGTCGTCGGGTCGTACGTCGCCGAGCTCGAGTCGGCGTTGAACGCGTCGCCGACGAAGTCCCAGCCGGCGACGATGCGGCTGCCGGGGAACGGGCTGTTGGCGCGCGGGACCCCGTCGCCGCCGAGGTCCACGTGATCGTAGTCGATGCCGGTGTCGATGACGCCGACCTTCACGCCGCGCCCGGTGAACCCGAGCTCCTCCTGCGCGGCGTCGGCGCCGGTCATGGCGATGGCGGTGAGGAGGTCCGGCTCGGAGACCTCGGCCGGCTCCGGCATCGCGATCGTCTCGACCGGGTAGACCGCCTTCACGCCCGCGATCCGCGCGAGGCGTCCGAGCTGGGCGGGCGGCACCGACACGGAGACGCCGTTGAAGAGCACGTCGAACGAGAAGCGCTCGGAGTAGCGGACGCCCGCCTTCGCGGCGGCCGCGCGGAACGCGCTCTTCTGGGCGCGCACCGTGGCGAGGCTCGAGCCCTCCGAGGTGGGCGGGCTCGCGAGCTCGACGAACCAGAGGTGCGCGGATTCGTCCACGAGCGCGCCCGTCTCCGCGGAAGGCGCGAGGCCGGACGGCTCGAGGGCAACGACGTCGTCTGCGAGAGCTCGCGAGGCGAGCGCCAGCAGGGGCAAGAGCAGCAAGGCGTTCTTCTTGGCCATTTCGGTCCTCGGAGTGCGAGTTCGCCGCGTCCTTCACCTGCCCGGCACGCGTGGGCTCACCTGCGCGCCGGAGGTCCGTGCAAGGGAGCGAGGAGCCTACACTGAAGGTAGGAGTCGCAAACAAGGGGAGCCCCGGAGTGGGCACGGCCGCCGGGCCCCGTTCAGGGCTCAGGGCAGGGCTCAGGGCGAGGGTCAGGGCACAGGGCTCAGGAGCTCGGGTGGCTCAGGCGGCGCTCCGCGCTGCCGGCGCCTCCGCGCGCCGCCGGCGGATGCGCGGGACCAGGATGAGCGCGGCGCCGTAGCAGGCGAAGGCCACGAGCAGCGTCGCCGGCCGTCCTCGGGGGAGATCCTCGAGCACGATCTTGAGCCCGATGGCGGCGAGCGCGGGGTACGCGAGCGCGGCTCCGTCGGACCAGGCCGGGAGCCTGCCGAGCGACGCGAGGCCGAGCGTCACGCAGACGAGGAGCGTCGTGCGGACCGCCGCGAGCTCGCCGGCGTCCGCGCCCGGGCCGGGGAGGCCCGCGACCGCGGGGGCGATCCAGCCGATCGCCACCCCCGCGAGCCCCGCGGCGAGCGTCGCGAGGAGCACGATCCGCGGCACGCGCTGGGCGCGGGTGTGCCTGCCTCCCTCGGCGCCGATCCAGGCGACGGCGAGGAGCCCCGCGAGGACGGCGAGCGCTGGAGGCGTCACCGGCGTCCACGGGACGCGCGGCGACGCGAGCGACGTCTCGGCCGCGTGGGCGACGAGCCCGCTCGCGATCGCGGCCGCCGCGGCGTACCCCGCCGCGTGTGCCGCGAGGGTGAGCCGGCCCTGTCGCCTTCCGAGCGCGCCAGCGGCGACGGCGAGCGCGATCCAGGCGACGGGCAGGGCGGGCCCGTCGAGGAGGAGGCCCGTCCCGGCGAGCACGAGCAGCGCCGCCGCGGAGGTGTAGAAGACGAAGTTCCGGCGGCGGTCCAGGGGGCGCTCGAGGAACGCGAACGCCACCGCGTAGGCGGCGAGCCCGAGCACCGTGACCGCAGCGCCGATGGCGGACGCGCCGGCGCCCGAGCGGGTCGCCACGAACGCCGCGCCGCCGAGGCCGACGGCGATCGCCGCCGCGCTCTGGGCGATCTCGAACGCCAGCACGTCGCGGCGGAGCAGGAGCGTGCGGGTGGCGACGGTCCCGAGATAGAGCGCCATGAGCGGCGTGAGCACGGCGAACGCGGCGAGGGCCCCCTCCCCGCCTCGCGCGAGGCCCACCCGCACCGCGAGCACCGCCGCGGCGAGGTCGGCGGCGACCGCCGGCAGCGCGCGGAGCGAGAACCAGTCGAGCACGTAGCTGAGCCACAGCGTCGCGACGCCGAGGAGGACCAGGAAGAGCGCGGGGGGGCCGAGCCGCCCGGTGGCGGCCGCGAGGGCGACGGCCGTGGCGATGCCTCCGAGCGTCACGATCCACGCGAGCGCCTCGAGCCGGCGCCGCGCCGCGACGGCGAGCGCCGCGGCGGTGAAGAGGGTGAGCAGCGCCGCGGCCGCCGGGGGAGAGGCGAGCCCGAAGCGCGACGCCGCCTCGTAGACGAGCGGGAAGCCCACGAGCGCGGCGGCGGTGCCGTGGAACGCGGCGCTCGCCGTCGCGCCCGCCTTCGCCCCGGCCCGCAGGGCGAACCCGAGCCACGTGGCGGCGTACGCGAGGCCGAGGGCGACGCCGACCGCGGCCGGGAGCGTCCCCGCGTCGGCGAGCGCGCGCAGGACGAAGGCCCCCGCCAGGACGAGCAGCGTGCGCCCTACGAGCGAGACGCTCCCGAGCGCCGCGGCGAGCTCCTG
>NZ_JALCZB010000147.1:0-7656 GCF_022690745.1 Anaeromyxobacter sp. SG64
GGCGGCGCGCCACGCCTCCTCGTCCTCCGCCGCCGCGCGCTCGGCGCGGAGCGCGCCGACCCGGGCCGCGAGCGGCTCGTCCCCCGCCTCGCGCAGCGCCTTCACCGTGTCGCGGTGCGCCGCGCGCGGATGAACGGCGAACAGCCGGGCGAGCGCCGGCTCCGGCTCGAGGCCGGCGACGTGCCGGAACCGCTCCTCGTCGAGCGCGGCGCCGAGCGCGTCGAGCTCGCCCGGCAGCAGATCCATCGGGTGGGCGTCCATGATAGAAGGCATCCTCCGACCCGGTCGGGCGACGGGCGCCGAGCGCGAACCAGTTCGCGACGGCGGCGCTCCCACCTACCGCGCCGGGCGGTCGCTTGACAGCGATTCCGCCGAATTTAGCTTCCCCGTCGGAGATTCACGGGTATGCCCATCTACGAGTACGAGTGCCCCAAGTGCGGGCGCTTCGATCACCTGCAGAAGATGTCCTCGCCGGCGCTGGAGATCCACGAGGTCTGCGGCTCGAAGGTGACGAAGCTCATGTCCGCGAGCGCCTTCGCCTTCAAGGGCTCGGGCTTCTACATCACGGACTACAACGGCCGGAACTCCGCCGCGATCACCGGCAAGTCGGACAAGTCCGAGTCGAAGCCGGAGCCGAAGGCCGACGCCTGCGCGACCTGCCCCGCCAAGCAGGGCGCCGGCGCGTGCTAGCAGAGCGGCGGGGCGGGGGCGCAGCCCCCGTCGAAACATGAAGCGGCTCTCCCTCTCCGTGGCCCCCGCGGACGCGGGCGAGCGGCTCGACCGCTTCATCGCCGCGCGCGGCGGCATCTCGCGCGGCCTCGCGCGGCGCACGCTCGACGCGGGCGGCGTGTTCCTCGACGGACGCCGCTGCAAGGTCTCCGGCAAGCTCCTCCACAAAGGCCAGGAGGTGGTCGTCAACCTCGAGGAGGCGGGCCGCTCCGCGCCCGCGCCCGGCGCGCTCGACCGCTCGCGCCTCCTCTACGCGGACCGGGACCTCGTCGCGGTGGACAAGCCCGCGGGCGTGCCCGCGCAGCCGACGCTCACGACCGACCAGGGCACCCTGCCCGAACTCGTCGCCGCGCTGCTCGGCGCGCCGGTGACGCTCGTCCACCGGCTCGACCGCGAGACGAGCGGGGTCACCGTGCTCGCGCGGAGCGCCGCCGCGGCCGCCGCGCTCGCCGAGGCGTTCCGCACCGGCACGCCGGAGAAGACCTACCTCGCGCTGTGCGCCCGGGCCCCCGCGCCGCCCGAGGGGCGGATCGACGCGCCGCTCGGCAAGGACCCGGCGCGCGCCGGGCTCCGTCGCGTGGACCCGCGCGGCGACGCGGCGGTGACGCGCTACCGGACGCTGCGTGAAGGCCCGCTCGCCGCGCTCGTCGAGGCGCGCCCCGAGACCGGGCGCACGCACCAGATCCGCGTGCACCTCGCCCACCTCGGCGCGCCGCTGCTCGGCGACCCGCGCTACGGCGGCCCGCGGCGCGTCGGCGAGGTGGCGATCCCGCGCGTCATGCTGCACGCGCGGCGGCTCGAGATCGCCCACCCCGCGTCCGGCGCGCGGCTCGTCTTCGAGGCGTCCGTGCCGGACGACTTCGGGGCCGCGGAGGCCGCGCTGCTGCCCTGACTCGCGGGCCCGCCGCCCCCCCTCCGCGACGTCCCTCGCGCGGAGCGGTGCCCTCCCGCGGCCGCGTCAGCGGCGCCGCGGCAGGAACGGCTCCGGGTTCAGGAGCTTGTACGTCTGCGGGTCCATGACGCTCTCCGGGAACCGCCGCGGGCGGAGCTCGTGGAGCACGCGGGCGGTGTTCTCGGCGAGGGTCGAGGCGATCTTGAGGCGCCGGTCGCGCTCGACGAACGCAGCGACGAGCGTCTGCATGCGGTGGATCTGCCCCTCCGGCACCGCCCCGATGCGCCGGACGAGGAAGAGCGCGCTGCCGGCGAGCCACACCTCGCGCGTCTCGAGCTCGCGGGCGGAGTCGAACGGGGGCGCGAACCCGTAGTGGGCGAGCAGGTCGAGGAGCTTCGGCACGACCTTGGGGCCGAACTTCACGAGCTCGGCCTCGACGTCCCAGGGCGACATGCCGCGCGCCCGCGCCTCCTCGGCGATGGGCGTCTTCCACTCCATGTACAGGTCCTCGTACAGCGCGAGCCAGATCCGCATCCGCTCGCGCCGCGGCGCGCGGTTCACCGCGCGCACGAGCGGGGCAGCGTCCGTCTCCCGCAGGTGGCGCTCCACGGTGGGCACCGGGTTCAGGGCGCGCAGGTTCCTGACGAAGAAGGCTCTCGAGGGGTGCGGGCAGAGGACGTTCACCGTGAGGAAGGCACGGTCGGCCCCCCGGCCGAAGAGCCCGGCGCGGTCGATCGACCTGAGCGCGCCCACCATGGCCGTGAGGATCGCCCGGTCCAGCGACTCGCGCCGGCCGGCGGGGTCCGGCAGCGCCACCTCGCGGACCCCCGCGTCGAAGTCGTGGAAGTCCCAGTCGGCGGCCGACCAGCGCAGCAGGCGGCGCCCCGCCTCGCCGCGGAAGCGCGGGTCGTCGGCCGCGCGGGCGGTCGCGGCGCGGGCGAGCCCCTCCTCGGTGTTCGCCGAGGCGCGCACCGACGCGTAGCCCGACTCCGCGTCGGTGTAGAGCGCGAAGGCGTAGAGGGTCTCGGAGCCGATGCGCTCGCGGAGCGCGCGGACCGCGGCGGCGGTCCGGTCGGTCAGCGCGCGCCGGAAGGCGGCGAGGTCGAAGGAGGCGGCCGCGGGATCGGCGGGGACGTGGACGGGCGCGCGCACTCTGAGCGCAACGGTAGCCCCGTCCTCGCCCGGGAAGCCATCCCGCCCCCGGCGCGTCGGCGACCGCAGCGGTCGGGTTCGGTCCCGGGCGGCGACGCGACCATCCGCGTCAGCAGACGCAGCGGTAGTCGGAGAGCTCCTCGAAGCCCGCGCGCGCGAGCTCCGCCCGGATGAGCGCCCGCGCGCCGGGTGCGCCGACGGCCACGAGCAGGGGGAGCCCCCGCGCGCGCGCCACGTCGCCGTAGCCGACGACCGGCGCGCCGCGGATCTCCCGGCCGATCTTGTTCCGGTCGACCTCGACGAAGAGCGCCACGCGCACGCCCTCGCGGAGGAGCGCGTCGGCGAAGGTCTTGCCGGTCTCGCCCGCCCCCCACACCGCCACCTCGCGCCGCCCGGCGAGCGGCCCGCGCGCGAGGTGGTGGCACTTGAGGGCCACGTGGCGCGCCAGGGCGTAGCGCGGATCGGTGCGCGTCGCGCGCGCCGGCGCCTCGCGCCAGGCGAGCAGCGTGCGCGGGACGTTCGCGAGCCGGCCCCCCGCGGCGTGCAGGCGGAGCCAGAGGTCGTAGTCCTCGGGGAAGTCGCCGTCGCGCCAGCCGCCGGCCGCGGCGAGCGCGGCCCGGCGGATGGTGGTGGCGGGGTGCACGAGCGGCGCCTCGACGAAGAGGTCGCGGTGGAGCTCGTCGGGGGTCGTCAGGCCGTTCAGCCAGGCCGCGTAGCGGAGCATGCCCGGCCGGAGGATGCGGCGCGGGAAGAGCCGTACGCGCGAGCCGGCGGCGGCGAGCGAGCGGTCCGCCTCGAGCGCGGCGCGCTGGAGCGCGAGCCGCTCGGGGTGGGCCACGTCGTCCGCGTCCATGCGCGCGACGAGCTCCGCGTCGCAGGCGGCGAGGCCGCGGTTCAGCGCGCCGGCGATGCCCTCCCCCGGGCCGCGCAGGACGACGACGCGCCGGTCGCGGGCGGCGAGCCGCTCCAGGATCTCGGCGGTGCCGTCCCGCGAGCCGTCGTCCACGCACACGAGGGAGAGATCGCGCTCGCTCTGGCGGAGGATGGACACCGCCGCCGCCCGCACGGTGGCGGCCGCGTCGCGGGCGGGCATTAGGACGGCGAGGCGAGGCATCCAGGTGATCCGCAGGCGCGAATGAGCGAGGCGAGCCCGCCGGGGCGCCGCCGCGAACGGCGGGCGAAGACCCGCCGGGGCTCAGCGGCGGTCGCGAGGCGCGGGCCGTCCCATCAGAGCCTGGGCGCGCCGCCTCGCTCGACCGGCACGGCGCCGACCTCGGCGCACAGCCACTCGGCGGCGAGGAGGTAGCCGCGCATCCCGAGGCCGGTGATCTGGCCGCGGCAGGCGGGCGCGACGACGCTCGTCCGCCGGAACGCCTCGCGCGCGTGGATGTTCGAGAGGTGCACCTCGATCACCGGCACGTGCGGGATGGACTTCAGGCAGTCGTGGAGGACGTAGCTCGTGTGCGTGAGCGCGCCGGGGTTGAGGAGGATCCCCTGCGCGGCCTTGCGGTGCTCGTGGATGAAGTCGACGAGCGCCCCCTCGTGGTTCGACTGGAACGCCTTCACCTCCACGTTCCAGGCGGCGCACGCCTCGCGCACGAGCTTCTCCACCTCGGGGAGCGTGGTCCGCCCGTACACGTCGGGCTCGCGCTCCCCCAGCAGGTTCAGGTTCGGGCCGTTCACGAGGAGGATCATCGGGCTGCCTTTCCGGCCGCGCTGCGGCCGCGCGCGAGCGTAGCGCGCCCCTTCTTCCGAGTCGAAGCGCGAGACGGGGCGGGCGCCGCGATCTCGGCGACGGTGGCGTCCACCGCCTCGGCGTCCGCCTCGACGTCCCACTCCACCGCCCACCGCCCGCCCTCGACCGCGACGGGCAGCACCCAGCGCAGCCCGCCGTCGCCGCGCTTCTTGTCGAACGCCATGAGCCGCTGGGCGGCGCGGGCCGTCTCGCGCGGCACGCGGGCGGGGAGCCCGGCCGCGGCGAGGCGCTCCTCGACCGCGGTCGCGGCGTCGGCGCCGACGCGGCCGAGCCGGGCCGCGAGCCGGAAGGCGAAGGCGAGCCCGACGGCGACCGCCTCGCCGTGCGTGTAGCGGGAGAACGCCCCGGCCGCCTCCACGCCGTGGCCGAAGGTGTGGCCCAGGTTGAGGAGCTTGCGCGGCCCCTGCTCCGTAGGGTCCGCCTCGACCACGTCCACCTTCATGCGCGCGCAGGTCGCGATGACGAGCGGGTCGAGCGTCGCGGCGGCGAGCTGGGGCCCGAACGCCTCGAGCAGGTCGGGCCGGAGCGCGGCGTACTTCATCACCTCGCCCTTGCCGCTGCGGACCTCGCGCGCGGGCAAGGTCTCGAGCGCCGCGGGATCGGCGAGCACCGCCTCCGGCGGGTGGAACGCGCCGACCGCGTTCTTCGCGACGGGCAGGTTCACCGCGGTCTTCCCGCCGATCGCCGCGTCCACCATGCCGAGGAGCGTCGTCGGCACCGCGACCCACCGCACGCCGCGCATGTAGGTCGCGGCGAGGAAGCCGGCCGCGTCGGTGACCGCCCCGCCGCCGAGCGCCACGACGAGGCTCCGCCGCGTCATCCCCGCGCGGAGCAGGGCGACCGCGCCGCGCTCCAGCTCGCGCAGGCTCTTGCCGCGCTCGCCGTCGGGGAGGACGTGCACGAGGGCGAGCGGCGCCTCGCGCTCGAGCCGCGCGCGCACCTGCTTGCCGAAGGGGGTCGCGAGCACCCGCGCGCAGGAGACGAGCGCCACCCGATCGTGCTCGTCGGCGAGCGCGCCCACGAGCTCGGCCGCGCCCGAGCCGACGCGCACCGGGTACTCGTGGTCGCCCTGGCGGGCGGGGATCACCTCGACGAGCTCGGTCACAGGGACTCCAGGATGCGCCGCGCCACCGCCTCGGGCGTGAGGCCGTCGACGGGGACGGTGAGGTGGGCGCGGCGGTAGAGGGGGAGGCGGCGGGCGAGGAGCTCCGGCCAGCGCGCCGCGAGCGGCCGGGCCGCGTCGCCGCCGCCGGCGGAGAGCCGGCGCGCCGCCTCGGCCGCGGACACGTCGAGGAACACGACCCGGCCGACCGCGAGGAGCCGCCCGGCGCTCACCGGATCGCAGAACGCCCCGCCGCCCAGGTCCGCCACGACGCCCGCCGGGAGGGCGGCCACCGCCTCGCGCTCCAGCGCGCGGAAGCGCGGCTCGCCGTCGCTCGCGAAGATCTCGGCGATGGGGCGTCCGGCCGCCCGGACGATGGCGTCGTCGAGGTGGACCACGCGCCGCCCGAGGAGCCGGCCGAGGAGCTCGGCGACGGTCGACTTGCCGGAGCCCATCATGCCCGCGAGGGCGAGCGTCTCAGCGGATCCGAGCGGCATAGGCGAGGACCGCCTGCTCCACGTCCACGATGGCGTCGCCCCCGAACTTCTCGAGGAACGCGTTCGCGAGCTCCCACGCCACCACCGCCTCGCCGACGATCGCGGCGGCGGGCACGGCGCACACGTCGCTCCGCTCGTAGCGGGCCTGCGTCGCCTCGCGGGTCGCGAGGTCCACGGTGGGCAGCGGGGTGAGCATGGTGGGGATGGGCTTCATGTACGCGCGCACGCGGAGCGGCATGCCGTCCGTCATGCCGCCCTCGAGGCCCCCGGCGCGGTTGGACGGCCGGTGGAAGCCGCGCGCGGGGTCGTACGCGATGGGATCGTGGAAGTCGGGGCCGGAGCGGCCCACCTGCGTGCCGTCCCCGAGCTCGACCGCGCGGATGGCCTGGACGCCGCAGAGCGCGCCCGCGAGCCGCGCGGAGAGGCGGCGATCGGGGTGGACGTGGCTGCCGAGGCCGATGGGGAGCCCGGTCGCGTGGACGTCGAAGGCGCCGCCGATGGAGCCGCCGCGCGCCTTCTCCGCGTCGATGAGGGCGCGCCACTCCGCGGCGACCGCCTCGTCGTCCACGTGCAGGTCGGAGGCCTCGATGGCCGCGCGCTCCGCGTCGGTCGGCGGCTCCTCCACGTGGCGCAGGCGGGGGCCGATGGCCACGAGGCGCGAGGAGACCCGGACGCCGAAGCGGGCGAGGAGCTGCTTCGCGAGCGAGCCGAGCGCCACGGTCGCCGCGGTGGAGCGCGCGCTCGCGCGCTCGAGCACGTCGCGCGCGTCGGTGCGCGCGTACTTGAGGGCGCCCGCGAGGTCGGCGTGACCGGGCCGGACCTGGGTGAAGACGCGGCCGCCGCGGGCGTAGGGCGAGACGAGGTCCTTCCAGCTCTCGTGGTCCTTGTTCCAGACGACGAGGGCGATGGGCGCCCCCAGCGTCTCGCCGCCGCGCAGCCCGGCGAGGAACTCGGCCTCGTCCTTCTCGATCTTCTGCCGCCCGCCCCGCCCGTAGCCCTTCTGGCGCCGGCGGAGATCGCGGTTCACCTCGTCGAAGTCGATGTTCAGCCCGGCGGGGAAGCCCTCGGCGATGGCGACGAGGGCCGGCCCGTGCGACTCGCCGGCCGTGAGGTAACGGATGGTCATGAGGGCCTCCCGGGCGCGGCGATGGCCGACGCCATGAGCGCCTCCGGCGCGGCGCGGCCGGTCCAGAGCGCGAAGGCGAGCGCCCCCTGCCGGACGAGGACGCGTTCGCCGGAGACGAGCCGCGCGCCGGCCTCGCGCGCGGCGCGCGCGAGCGCGGTGTCGCCGTAGACGAAGTCGAGGACGAGCTGCCCGGCGCGGACGGAGAGCGGCAGCGGCAAGTCCTCGGCGTGCAGCCCGACCGAGGTCCCGTTCACGATCGCGTCGGCGGCGTCCGCCTCGGCGGCGAGCGCCTCCCACGGCACCGCCACGGGCGGCGGCGACGAGGCGGCGACGAGCGAAGCGAGCTCGCCCGCGAGCCGCTCGGCCGCGTCCGCCCGCCGCGCCGCGATGCGCAGCGCGGCG
>NZ_JALCZB010000148.1:0-7172 GCF_022690745.1 Anaeromyxobacter sp. SG64
CCGGCCGCCGGGGCGCAGCCCGGCGAGACCCCCGCGCCCGCCCCGCCGCCCGCGCCGCCCCCGGCGGCGGCGCCGGCGCCGAACCCGGACGGCCCGCGGTAGGCCGAACCGATCTCCGTGCGCGGCGCGAGACCGGAAAGGTCCGTCGCCGGGCACGATGCACGAAGGAACGAAGGAAATGCCCAAGCTGAAGACGAAGAGCGGCGCGAAGAAGCGCTTCATCCCGAAGAAGAGCGGCAAGGTGAAGTTCCGCCGCGCCGGCGTCCGCCACCTCGCGACGTTCGGGAAGACGAAGAAGCAGAAGGTCCATCTCCGGGGCACGGACCACCTGTCCCCGATGGACGAGAAGAAGATCAAGGAGTGCTTCCCGTACGCCCGCTAGGGCGCCGGGAGCCGTAACGCCCAAGCGGGGTCCACAAGAGTGCACGGGGCGTCACGAGGAGTGACGGACCGCGGCGCCTCCCGCCGGCAGGAGAAGGAAGATGCGCGTCAAGAAGGGATTCAAGGCTCGCCGTCGTCGTAACCGCGTCCTGAAGCTGGCGAAGGGCTTCCGCGGCCGCCGCAAGAACTGCTACCGCCGCGCGAACCAGGCCGTCGAGCGCGCGCTCGACTACGCCACGCGCGACCGCCGCCAGAAGCGCCGCGACTTCCGCGCGCTCTGGATCGTCCGCATCAACGCCGCCGCCCGCCAGAACGGCACGACGTACTCGCGGCTCGTCGCGGGGCTCAAGAAGGCGGGCATCGCCATCGACCGCAAGATCCTCGCGGATCTCGCGCTCGCGCTGCCCGGCGACTTCGCGGCCGTCGTCAAGTCCGCCCGGGCATAGGGGAGGGGCCTTGGCCGACCTCCTCGGACAGCTCGAGGCGCTCGCGAAGGGCGCCCGAGAGGCCGTCGGCTCCGCAGCCGACGAGAAGGCGCTCGAGGATCTCCGCGTCCGCTTCCTCGGCAAGAAGGGCGAGCTCTCCGCGGTCCTCCGCGGCATGGGCGCGCTCCCCGCCGAGGAGCGGCCGCGGGTCGGCGAGGTCGCGAACCGCGTCCGGGACGAGGTCGAGGCGCTCCTCGCCGGCGCGAAGTCCCGGCTCGACGCCCGGAAGCTCGAGGCCGAGCTCGCCGGGCCCCCCATCGACGTGACGCTCCCGGGCCGGCGGGTCCTGCCGCGCGGCCACCGTCACCCGATCACCCGCGCGACCGAGGACATCTCGGCCATCTTCGCGCGCCTCGGCTACGAGGTCGCGAGCGGGCCGGAGATCGAGCTCGACTGGTTCAACTTCGAGGCGCTGAACATCCCGCCGGATCACCCCGCGCGGGACATGCAGGACACCTTCTACGTGGAGGCGTCCACGCTCGGTGACGGTGCGCCCGACGGCAGCGTGCTGCTCCGGACGCACACCTCCCCGGTGCAGATCCGGGCCATGCAGCGCCTCGGCGTCCCGCCGGTGCGGATCATCTGCCCGGGGCGCGTGTACCGCTCCGACTACGACCAGACCCACTCGCCCATGTTCCACCAGGTCGAGGGGCTCTGCGTCGGCGAGGGGATCACCTTCGCCGATCTGAAGGGCACGCTCGCCGCGTTCGCGCGCGCGTACTTCGGCGAGGGCACCCGAACCCGGTTCCGGCCGAGCTACTTCCCGTTCGTCGAGCCCGGCGCCGAGGTCGACGTCTCCTGCTCCATCTGCGGCGGCACCGGTCGGATCCCGGTGCGAGCGCAGGGGCAGGCGGGTGAGCCTGCCCAGACGCGGCGCTGCGGGACGTGCAAGGAGACCGGCTGGCTCGAGGTGCTCGGCGCCGGCATGGTCCACCCGAAGGTCCTCGAGAACGGCGGCTTCGACCCGAAGCGCTACAGCGGCTTCGCGTTCGGGATGGGCGTCGAGCGGATGGCGATGCTCCGCTACGGCATCGACGACCTGCGCCTCTACTTCGAGAACGACCTGCGCTTTCTCGAGCAGTTCTGAGCCCTCGGCATGCGGATCTCTCTCAAGTGGCTCTCGGAGTACGTGGACCTCGGCAGCCTCGCCGGGGGGGCGCAACAGGGCGCCCCGCTCGCTCCGGCGCAGCCACGGTCGGCCGCGCCCGTGCTGGCCGCCGCGGACGAGGTGGCGCGCCGGCTGACCGCCGTGGGCTTCGAGGTCGAGGCCGTCGAGCGGGTCGGCCAGGGGCTCGCCGGGGTGGTCGCGGCGCGGATCCTCGCCTCCGAGAAGCACCCGAACGCCGAGAAGCTCTCCGTCACGAAGATCGACGCGGGCCAGGGCGAGCCGCTCCAGATCGTCTGCGGCGCGAAGAACTACCAGGTCGGCGACGTCGTCCCGCTCGCCACCGTCGGCACGACGCTGCCGGGCGGGACCCGGATCGAGAAGGCGAAGCTCCGCGGCGTCGAGTCGTTCGGGATGCTCTGCTCGGCCCGCGAGCTCGGGCTCTCCGAGGACGCGAGCGGGCTCCTCATCCTCGACCGTGGCCTCGCGCCGGGCACGCCGATCGCGGACGCGCTCGGGCTCGAGGACGTGCTCCTCGAGGTGAACGTCACGCCGAACCGGCCGGACGCGCTCTCGCACGTCGGCCTCGCCCGCGAGGTCGCGGCGATCCTGGGCCAGGAGGTGCGGCTCCCCCGCCCCGCGCTGCGCGAGGCGGGCGCGCCGGCGGCCGAGGCGGTGAAGGTCCGGATCGAGGCGCCGGAGAAGTGCGCCCGCTACGCCGCGCGCGTGGTCGAGGGCGTGAAGATCGGCCCGTCGCCGCAGTGGCTCGCGCGCAGGCTCGAGGCGTGCGGGGTCCGCTCGATCTCGAACGTGGTCGACGCGACCAACTTCGCGCTGCTCGAGCTCGGCCACCCGCTCCACGCGTTCGACCTCGACAAGGTGGCCGGCCACGAGATCGTCGTCCGCACCGCCCGGCCCGGCGAGAAGATCGTCACGCTCGACGGGAAGGAGCGGGTGCTCGAGCCCGACGATCTCCTCATCGCCGATCGCGACCGCGGCAGCGCGCTCGCGGGCGTGATGGGCGGCGGCGACTCGGAGATCTCCGAGGGCACGACCCGCGTGCTCGTCGAGTCCGCCTGGTTCGCGCCGAGCGGGATCCGCCGCACCTCGCGGCGGCACGGCCTCAAGACCGAGGCCTCCTACCGGTTCGAGCGGGGCGCCGATCCGGGGATGGTGATCCCGGCGCTCGATCGCTGCGCGGCGCTCATCGCGGAGCTCGCCGGCGGGACCGTGCGGCCCGGGATCGTCGACGCCCACCCGCGCCCGCACCAGGCGCCGGCGGTGCGCCTCCGCTGGCGCAGGCCCGCCGAGCTGCTCGGCATCGACGTGGCGCGCGACGAGGTGCGCCGCATCCTCGCCGGCCTCGGGTTCGAGGAGCGCGCGAGCGACGAGGACGGGGCCACGTTAGGGGTGCCGAGCTGGCGCGTCGACGTGTCGCTCGAGGAGGATCTCGTCGAGGAGATCGTCCGCACGAAGGGCTACGACGCCATCCCCGAGACGCTGCCCGCCAACGCGGTCCGCACGCCGGTCGAGCCGGCGGACGCGCAGGTGACCGCGCGCGCCCGGGAGGCGCTCGAGGCGGCGGGCTTCGCCGAGGCGGTGAACTTCAGCTTCGTGGCGGAGCGCGACCTCGCGCCCTTCGCGGATCCCGCGGCGACCGCGCTCCGGCCCATCGCGCTCAAGAACCCGATCAGCGCCGACCTGGCGGTGATGCGGACGAGCCTCGTGCCGTCGCTCCTCCGCAACGCCTCCACCAACCGTCGCCAGCGCGTCGAGGACGTGCGGCTCTACGAGATCGCCCGCGTGTATCGCCCCGCCCCGGCGGGCGCGCCAGCGCCGGCCGCCGAGGAGGGGGAGCTCGCAGGCGTGCTCGTCGGCCGCCGGAGCCCGACCGGGTGGGCGGGCGGATCGGACCCCGTCGACTTCCACGACGCGAAGGCCGCCGTCGCGGCCGTGCTCGAGGCGCTCGGCATCGACGCGCGCTGGCGGGCGCGCGGCGGAGCGTGGCTCCACCCGCGGCTCTCCGCCGAGGTGCTCGGCGCCGACGATGCGCCGCTCGGCGAGGTCGGCGAGCTCCACCCGCGCGTCGCCGAGGCGTTCGAGCTGCCGCGCGGCGTGCTCGCGTTCCGGCTCTCCGGCGCCGCGCTCGTGCGGGGCGCGCGGCTCGTGCCGCGCTACGCCGGGATCCCCCGCTTCCCCGCGGTCCTGCGCGACCTCGCGGTCGTGGTGGCCGAGGGCGTCGAGGCGGGCGCGGTGCTCGCCGCGGTCCGCGAGGAGCCGCTCGTCGAGGACGCGACGCTGTTCGACGTGTATCGCGGTCCCCCCATCCCGGCAGGCAAGAAGAACCTCGCGCTCGCCATCCGCTACCGCGCCCCGGATCGGACGCTCACCGACACCGAGGCGGACGCCGCCCACGCGCGCATCGTCGCGCGCCTGCGCGGCGGGCTCGGCGCGGAGCTCCGGGGGTAGGGCGTGGCCACCCGCCGGCTGCCGCTCGCTGCGCTCGGCTTCGCCGTCGCGGCGGCGCTGTCGTCGTGGAATCCGCTCTCGGCCCCGTTCGGCGTGATCGTCGGCCTCGCGGCCGCCGTCATCGCCGTGCGCGCGCTCGTCGAGGGCTCGAGCCGACCCGCGGCGGCCACGGCGCTCTGCCTTTCGCTCGCCGCGGCGAGCGTGAGCGGGATCGTGCTCGCCCGGACGGCCGGCCTGGGGCGACGCGGACCCAGCGAGAGCATCGTGACAGTCCCGCCCGGGGAGGGTGTCGAGGCCCAGCTCGACGCGGCCGCCGAACGTACCCGTGCGCCCCGGGAAGGGGCACAGCGCGAGCTCCAGACGCTGGAAAAGCGCGAAAGCGCGGCTCCGGCGCGGCCGGGTTCACCCGCTCCCGAGGGGAGCGGCGAGGGAGCGGCACCGGGCGGGGCGGGTCAGCGCTGAAGGTGCGCGTGCGGGTTTGACACCGTTTCTGAAATCAGCTAACGAATTCGACACTTAGCCGACCCGGGAGCGGGAGCGCGACGTGACCAAGGCCGATATCATCGAGAGCGTCTACGAGAAGGTGGGCTTCTCCAAGAAGGAGGCCGCCGAGGTCGTCGAGATGGTCTTTGACACCATCAAGGAGACGCTCGAGCGCGGCGAGAAGATCAAGATCAGCGGCTTCGGGAACTTCATCGTCCGCGAGAAGAAGTCGCGCGTCGGCCGGAACCCGCAGACGGGCGAGGAGATCGAGATCAGCGCCCGGCGAGTGCTCACCTTCCGGCCGAGCCAGGTGCTGAAGAACGCGCTCAACCTGAGCGACATGCCTCCTCCGCCGGTCGCCTAGCGTCCGGAAATCTCGCCTCGTCTTCGCGCCGAAGCTCGGCTGCCGCGCTCCAGCGCGCGCCTCCCGCGCGTGCGTTCGTCCGCGCCGTGCGGGGTGTCGTTCCCGGCGCGAGGGCTCACCGTGTTCCGATGCACCCGGTCCTTCGCTCGCGCCGGGCCCGGACGTGCCCACGTCGGGGCGCTCCCGCGGCGGGCACCCGGAAGCTAGCTTCCCTCCTGGCGAGCGCCGCCTAGGGCAGCGCGAGGGAGGCGACCATGGACCGTTGTGCATGCTGCGGAGGCGCCGTCGGGCCGTATCCGGTGGGACTCAGGTATCGCGGCCGGGAGACGACCTTCTGCTCGTTCGGCTGCGCGGTCGTGCAGGCCGCGCCCGCGTGCTCCGCGTGCGGCGCCAAGATGCTCGGGCGCGGACACGCGGCGGGTGGGCGGCTGTACTGCTCGATCGACTGCGTCCCCGCGCAGGTCGCCGCGAGCGCAGGCTGATTCGCCCGTCGCCGCCGACGTCCCGGCGGCGAGGCGCGCGCCTCGCGGCGCGACCCGGCGGACGTCCGCGCGTCGGACCTCCCGGCTACGGTGAGGTCGTGCGCGTGAAGGTCGGAAGGCTCCAGGACATCGAGGACGGGCGTGGGCGGGTCGTCGAGGTGGGCGGCCGCGAGCTCGCGATCTTCCGCCAGGGCGAGCGCGTCTACGCGCTCGACAACGTCTGCCCGCATCGCGGCGCGGCGCTCGCGTCCGGAGACGTGAAGGGCGACACGGTCTTCTGCCCGCTGCACGCGTGGCCCTTCGCGCTCGAGACGGGCGAGTGCTCCGAGTTCCCGGACGTGTGCGTCCAGTCGTTCGACGTGCGCGTCGAGGGCGAGGACGTCGTGGTGGAGCTATAAGAGGGCCATGGCAGCGATCGACTACCCCGACGCCCGCCGCATGCGGCTCGACGTGGAGTTCTACTTCGCCGCGGCGCACCGCCTCCCTCGCTACGAGGGCCCGTGCTTCCGGATGCACGGGCACAACTACCGGTTCTTCGTCGCGCTCGAGGGCGAGGTCGATCCCCGCACCGGGATGATCGCCGACTTCGGCGAGGTGAAGCGCGTCGTGCAGGAGCAGGTACTCGCGCGCGTCGACCACCGAACGCTGAACGACGTGCTCGAGAACCCCACCGCGGAGAACATCGCGCGGTGGATCTGGGAGGCGCTCGAGCCGCACCTGCCGGGGCTCGCCGAGGTGCGGCTCTACGAGATCCCGGACTCGTGCGTCACCTACCGGGGGCCGCGTGGCCGTTAGGCCAGTCCGGCCGGCGCGGTCCCGCGCCACCGGCGGCGCCGCGCCGCCGGATCCGGCCGCGGCCGCGGAGGCCGTCGAGCGGTTCCTCGACGCGCTCGGGCTGCCCGCCGAGACCCGCGCGTCCGAGGATCTCCAGGGCACGCCCCGGCGCGTGGCGCAGGCCTGGCTCGAGGACCTCGTCGACGGCTACCGGCGCGATCCGGCCGAGCTGCTCGCCGAGGCGATCCCGTCGTCCAGCCGCGATCTCGTCGCCGTGACGGGCATCGCGTTCCACTCGGTCTGCCCGCACCACCTCCTGCCGTCGAGGGGGGTCGCCCACGTCGCCTACCTGCCCGGCGGCAGGGTGGTGGGGTTCGGTCAGCTCGTCCGGCTCGTCGACACCCTCGCCCACCGGCTCCTGCTGCAGGAGGAGCTCTCTCGCGCGATCGCGGACGCGCTCGTCACGCACCTCGGGGCGCGCGGCGCGGCGTGCCTGCTCGACGCGGAGCAGCTCTGCATGACCGTGCGCGGCGAGAAGCGCGGCGGCGCGCGCGCGCACGCGGACGCCTGGGTGGGGGCGCTCGCGCGGGACGGCGCGGCGCGGCGGCGCTTCCTCGCGCTCGCCGGGC
>NZ_JALCZB010000149.1:0-7169 GCF_022690745.1 Anaeromyxobacter sp. SG64
CCCGGGCGGCGCCGCGGGCCCGCCGGCGTCGGCGCCGGGCTCGACGTGCGCGGCGGCGGTGAGGCGCGCCCCGTCCGACTCGGCGTAGACCGTGGCGGCGAGATCCGCGCCGCCGCCCACCTGCGGCAGGAGCGCCCGCGCCTGGTCGCGGGCGACGTCGAGCCGGGTGATGGCGACACGCCCGGCGAGCGTGGCGACGTCCACGTCCCCCACGAGCGAGACCGCCGTACCGCCCAGGTTCGCCTGCAGGAGCCGCGTCCGGACGCGGTTCCCCCGCTTCTCCGCCACCACGTCGAGCGAGATCGGCGCGGCGATCGGCAGGTCCTGCACGCCGCGCAGGCGCAGCTCGAGGTCGGCGTCGGTGGGGCCCCACGTCCCGCGAGCGTCGAGGTCGAGGTCGCGACCCTCGAGGCGCGTCGCGCCGTCCGCGTCCACCCACCACACGTCGCCGCCGCGGATGGCGAGCGACGTCACGCGCACCGTCAGGCCGCCGCCGCCGGGCGCGGGCTCCTGCGGCGGCTGTGCCGGGCGCGGCGGGGACGGGTGGGCCGACGCGAACGCGCGCGCGAGCGAGAGGCCCCCGCCCTCCTCCTCCTCGAGGAGCACGGTGGGCCCTTCGAGCGCGACCGCGAGGCCCACGCTGCCGCGGCGGAGCTGGGTCACGTCGATGGCGACGCGCGCCCGGTCCACGGCGAGCACGAGGTGCCCGTCGGGATCGACGACGCGCAGGCCACGGATCTCGACCGCGCCGTCCGCCCGCACGACGAGGGCCGCGAGCTCGAACTTCCCGGCGAGCGCGTCGTCCACGAGCCCGATCACCAGCCGCGCGACGATGGGGCGGCCGAAGGAGGAGGTCGCGAACAGGGTGACCGCGGAGAGGAGCACCCCGACGAGCGCCGCGAGGCCGAGGAGGGCGATGCCCGCGAGGCGGAGCGCGGCGGCGAGCGCGCGCACTAGAACGCCTCGCCGATGGTGATGTGCACCGCGACGATGGGCTCCCGGTGCTCCCTCGGCGCGCTCGGGTTCGAGGGGACCGCCGGGAAGCGGTGGTTGAACGGCACGCCGGCGGAGAAGTCCGTCGGCAGCCGCATGCCCACGTCCACCCCGATCGGGCCGAGCTGCGTCCCGTAGCGCAGCCCGGCGCCCGCGGCGAGCTGCACGTCGCGCGGATCGAGGACGGTGCGCCACTCGGTGCGGCTCGCGCTCGGCGCCGCCACGTTCGCGCCGTCCACGAAGACCGTCCCGCCCCAGCTGCCCGAGATCGCGTAGCGCAGCTCGATCGAGCCGTCGACGAGCCCGTTCCCGCCGATCGGCACCCAGTCCTTGTTGTTGTCTTGCACCATGGGCGACATCCGGCGCGTGTAGTAGCCGCGCATGGAGATCGGCCCGCCCGCGTAGAAGCGCGCGACGATGGGCGGCGTGCCGGGCTCGGCGAGGGGGACGAGCGCGCCGACCCGCGCCCGCGCGCCGAGCACGAGCGACCGCGACAGCGGCCAGAACCCGCGCACCTCCGGGAGGAGGCGCAGGTAGCGATAGCCGATGTTCACGATCCGGAAGCCCTCCTGCACCGAGAGCCCGACGTAGTAGCCCCGCCGCGTGTTCACCGGGTCGTTCCGGCCGTCCCAGGCGAACCGCTGCTCCAGGTAGGAGAGCAGGCAGACGCTGCTCGGGCAGCCGACGAGGAGCGGCCGGGTCTCCACGTCCGGCAGCCCCGGCGTCGGCGTCACGACGGCCTGGCGCTCGCGGGAGAGCTGGTACACCTCCAGGTTGTAAGAGGGCACGAACGTCCAGCGCGGCGCGATGCGGACGGGAAGGCCGAGCTGGACGCGCTCCGACCAGAAGGCGTAGGCGGCCTCGAGCCCGCGCTCGAGCTCCACCCGGCTCGACACGTCGATGCGGCGCGCGATGGCGGCGGGCTGCTGGTACTCGAGCCCGAGCTGGCCGACGATCCCCTCGCGCTGCCGCGCCCACGGGGTCGGCAGCCAGGCGTAGCCGGCGCGCAGCTCGACCCCGACCTTGCGCAGGTCGCCGAGGAAGTTCCGGTGCTGCCACCCCGCGTTCGCGCGCGCCTCCCAGCGCGTCGCCTCGATGCCGAGCCCCGGCCCCGCGCGGATGGTGCGGAACGGCGCCTCGCGCACGGCGACCACCACCGGGATGATCCCCCGCTCCACGTTCGGCGTGCCGCGCGTCACCCGCACGCCGGCGAACACGCCGAGGTCGAACACGCGCGCCTGCGCCTTGGGCAGCTTCGAGTCGTCGAACCAGTCGCCCGCGGTCACGTCGATGGAGGCCTGCTCGCGGATGAGGTCACGCGAGACGGCGGCGGTGCCCGCGACGAAGATCGGCCCGAAGCGGAAGCGTCGCCCCGGCGTGACCTCGTAGGTGACCTGCGCGGTCCCCTCGAGCGGGAGCACCTGCGCGGACTGCTTCACCTCCGCGTTCGCCCAGCCGGTGGTGCGGAGCGCCGAGGTGATGGCCCCCTTCGTCCGGTCGTAGTCGGACACGCGGAAGACCTCGCCCACCTCGAGCGGCAGCTTCTCGAGCCGCTTGCGGGCGTCGGGCGCATCGTCGAGGCCGGTGACCCGCACCTCGGTGACGTGCACCGGCTTCCCCTCCGAGATCCGCAGCTCCACCCGCACCCGGCCCCGCCCATCGGGCAGGACCTTCACCTCCTCGACGCGCGCCTCGTAGTAGCCGCGCTCGCGGTAGTAGGCCTCGATCCGGCGCCGGTCGACCGCCAGCGCGTCGGGATCGAGGCGGAAGCCCTGGCGCGCGACGAGCCCGGTGACGCCCGGCGGCGCGGCCGGCTCCTGCGTCGCGAGCTTCGCCTTGATGTCCGCGGCGTCGAGCGCCTTCACGCCCGTGAGCTCGACCTTCGTGACGATGGGCTCGCTGGCGGTGCCGCGACCGCGAAGGCAGCCGGACGCGCCGAGCGCGAGGAGCGCAACGAGGACGACGAGCGCGGGGGCGGCGCGGCGCACCATGGGGCCCCGGGATTATGGCCCACCCCGGCGGGCACCGCCGGCATGTTTCGGGCGCCTGGCGGCGCGCCCGATGGGGGTTGCCGCTCGGTGACTGCGCGCCTACCCGGGCGCGGAGAGGAGCAACCCGAGGTTGCGCTCCTCCCACGCCTTCGCCCGCGTGAAGTCCGGGTACGCGCGCTCGCGCCGGCGGAACTCCGCGCCGTGGACGACGCGGCGCCCGTTCACCTCCCGCGCCGGCACCGCCTGGTGGAGCATCTCGTGGAACACCACCATCGCCACGTAGAACTCGGGCACCTCGGGGCGGTCCAGCGTCGGGTGGATGCGGATGATGCGCGCGTCCTGCACGTACACCCCGGTCTTCACGGTGCGGCGCCGTCGCCCGCCGCGGACCGGCCCCCATCCGATGCGCGCCTCGATGGCGCCGGCGAAGTGGGCCCCGTTGAGCCGCTCGTAGATCGCCTGGAGATCATGGGCGCGACCGCGCGGCTGCAGCCGATCGGCGCGCGGGACTGCGATGCGCGCGCGGTTGTGTCGGACGAAGGCGTCGATGCGGGAGCCGGCCTCGCGCCGGCGGGCCGCGGCGCCGCGCGCGGGGCCCGCGAACGCGGCGAGGGCCCGGACGACGTCCCCGGGGGCCTCGAGGAACATGTGGTGGACGCGGTAGTGCAGCCCCGCCGGGCCGCGCCGGAACGACACCATGGTCGAGCGGTTGTCGTGCACGGTGAGGCGCACGCGCTCGGCCAGGATGTCGGCGAGCGAGTCGGCGAGCCGGCTCGCGGCGGAGAGCTTGGCCTCGCGCGTCGCACGGCGCGCGTCGAAGAGCTCGAGCTGTCGGTTGGCCTGCGGGGGACGGGGCACGGGCGGGCCCGATCCTACGGAGGGGGGCTCCCGCCATCAAGGGCCGCCCCCACGACCGGCGCGGCTCACGGGTGTCGTGCGGGCGGACGGGCAGGGCCTCGGCCGGTGCGGGCGCCCTGAACCCCGAAGACTCAGCCCTCCGTCCCCTCTTCCTCCGCGAGCAGCCGCTCGACGCGCTGCGGCTCGCTCCGGAGCAGGAGGACCTTTTCCTGGCTGTAGGTGACCGCGCCCGGGGCGGCGCCCTTCTGCTTGCGGACGAACTTCGCGCGCGTGTAGGCCACGTCGGCCTGCGGCTCGCCGCGGGCATCGGAGAAGTGCACGGCGAGGTTCGCGGCGTCGAGGAGCGTGTCCTGGTCCGGCCCGCGGCCCTTCTCCAGCCGCACCACGACGTGCGCGCCGGGGATCCCGCGCGCGTGCAGCCAGAGGTCGTTGCCGCGCGCGACGCGGAGCGTGAGCCGGTCGTTCTCGGCCGCGCCGCGGCCGACGAGGATCGCGGCGCCGCTCGCGGAGCGGAACGCGCGATAGGGGACCGCCTCCTCGCGGGCGCGCGCGCGCTCCGCGGCGCTCCGGGAGCGCGCGGGCTGCTGCGGCCGCGGGCCCGCCCCCAGCCGGCGCGCCTCGCGCTCGAGGCGCGAAAGCTCCTCGAGCGGCGCCCCGTCGATCTCGCCGAGGAGCGCGCGGAGCGCCGCCTCGCGGCCGCGCACCTCGGCCGTGCGCGCCGCCACCCGCGCGGCGCTCTCCACGATCCGGCGGTAGCGACGGTAGTACCGCTCCAGGTTGGCCTGCGGCGTGAGCGCCGGGTCGAGCGCCACCTGGACCTCGCGCGGCCCCTCCTCCGTCCACTCGGTGACGGTCACCTCCCGCGCGCCCCGCTTCACCGCGCGCAGGTTCGGCTTCAGGAGGTCCGCCATCCGCCGGTCCGCCTCCGCGGCGGGGACGCGCGCCGCCTCCTCCGCGAGCTTCGCGAGGGCGCGCCCTGCGCGGGCGACCCCGGCGCGGACCGGCTCGCGCAGCCGGCGGCGGGCCTCGGCGACGATCCGGTCCTGCTCGAGGGTGGCGTAGTGCGCCTCGATCGCTGCCGAGAGCGGGAACGGCGAGGCGGGGTCGGGCGTGAAGCGCGGCCGCTCCGGGCGGGCGGGCGGGTTCGCGGGAGGCTCGTAAGGCTCGCCCGGGACGAGCTTGCGCCGCTGGGAGAGGTTTCTCCCCGCGCTCGCCTGGATGATCCCGTCGGCGCCGAGCAGGAAGAGGTTCCCGTGCCGCCCGGTCAGCTCGCCGACGAGGCGGAGCGCGCCGCGAGGCGTCTCGAAAGCGAGGGCCACCACGCGATCGCCCGGCAAGGACTCGATGCCGACGAGGCGCGCGCCCTCGATCTCGCGGCGCAGGACGGCCTGGAAGGGGAACGGCGAGGGCGGCTGCGGCGGGCGTGCGCGCACGGCGTGGAGGCGCGTGACGTCCGGCTCGGCGGAGAGGAGGAGCAGCGCAGGGCCGGAGCGGCCGTACAGCTCGAGGGTCAGCGCCCGCTCGGCGTGGACCCGCACCGCGTCGACGCGCGCTCCGGCGAGCGGGGCGAGCTCGCGGACCACCGCGTCGATCTCTCCGGCGTGAAGCGACATGCCGCGGATCCTAACGACGAAGGCCCCAAAAAAGCAGCGGCCGCCCGGAGGCGGCCGCGGCGCTGCGCGATGAAGCGCGCCGTCGCTACTTCTTGGCGGTCTTCTTCGCCGCCTTCTTCTTCGTCGTCGTCTTCTTCGCGGCGGGCTTCTTCGTCGTCTTCTTCGCAGGCATCGTGTTCCCTCCTCGGAACGTCCATCCGATGTCGCTTGTCGCTGGACATTCAAGAATGGACAAGTTGCGCGGAGGTTAGCGCGCCGAGATCACACACGTCAAGCAAGCGTCTCGCGAATTTCACCCGCGCGACGCGCGGAGGCGCGGCGCGATCGTCCGAGAGATCGTCTCGCGGTCCGTGAAGCGGCGCGTATGGGTTCACGAAAGGTGATCGGAGCGCGCCGCGCCCGCGCGCCTGCGTGCCTTGACTTCGCGACGTGCGGATCGTTACGTCCCGCAGGTGTTTTAGAGAGGGGAAGCCATGCTCCAGACGAAGCTCCTCGCGTTCACGAACCTCGGCGCCGAGTGGGTGCTGTGGCTCCTCATCGGCCTCTCGATCGCTTCGGTCGGGATCATGATCGAGCGCCTCGCCTTCTTCCTCTCCCGCCGGGCGATCGACGTGGACGCGCTGCAGGCGCGCCTCCTCGATGGGGACCTCGCGGGCGCCGCCGCCGCCGTGGCGGGACGCCGCGGGATGGAGGCGGACGTGGTGCGCGCCGCGGTGACGCACGCCGCGAAGGGGCCCGAGGCCGTCCGCGAGGTCGTGTCGGGGACGATCGAGCGGGCCCGCATCGAGTACGAGCGGCGGCTCGCCTTCCTCGGCACCCTCGGCAACAACGCCCCCTTCATCGGCCTGTTCGGCACCGTGCTCGGCATCATCCGGGCGTTCGTCGATCTCTCGCGCAACCCGGGGGCGGCCGGCGCGGGCACCGTGATGGCAGGGATCAGCGAGGCGCTCGTCGCCACCGCGGTCGGGCTGTTCGTGGCGCTCCCCGCGGTGGTCGCCTACAACCTGTTCCAGCGCGGGCTCCGCCGCACGGCGCAGCGCGCGACGGCGCTCGGGCACGCGGCGGTCGCGCACCTCGAGGCGCGCCCCGTCAGGGAGGCGTGACCGATGGCCGGATTCTCCGGCGGCGAGGACGAGGACGACCTCATCAGCGGCATCAACGTCACGCCGCTCGTCGACGTCGTGCTCGTCCTGCTCATCATCTTCATGGTGACGGCGACGTACATCGTCCGCGCGGCGATCGAGGTCGAGCTGCCGCGGGCCGCCCACGGCGGCGAGACGACCGGCACCGTCCTGACCGTCGTGCTGACGCGCGACGGCAAGGTCTTCCTGGACGGGGTCGAGCGGAACGATCAGGAGGTCGTCGCGCGGACGCGCGAGGCGGTCCGCAAGGACGCGGGCACGCGCGCCATCATCTCGGCGGACAAGGGCGCGCTGCACGGCGCGGTGGTGCGCGCGATCGACCTCGTGCGCGACGGCGGCGTCACGCGGTTCGCCATCCACGTCGAGCGGGAGCGGTGACGGATGGGGCGCCTCGAGCCCCACCTCGCCTACGCCGTCTCCGCCGCGCTCCACCTCGCGGCGCTCGGTGCGCTCTCCCGGCTGCCGCCCCTGCCCGCGCCCGGCGAGGACCTCCGAGTGGAGGTGATCGACGCCGCGCCGCCTCCCGCGCCGGAGCCGCCCGCCCCCACCCCGGAGCCGGCGCCGCCGCGCGA
>NZ_JALCZB010000015.1:0-78764 GCF_022690745.1 Anaeromyxobacter sp. SG64
CGAGGCGTTCCTCGGCGGCTACGCGCTCGCGCTCCGCGCCGGCGCTGCGGTGGCCGTGCTCGCCGCGGCGGCGTCGCTCGCCCGCGGCGCCGCCCCGGCCCCAGCGCCGCGAGGGTCGCCGCCGCGCACCGCATGAGGCCGCGCCGGGCGTTCGCTTTACGGTCGCCCGCCCTCTGCTACATTGCCCTCGTGATCGCCCTCGGGATCGACCCCGGCTCGCGCCGCTGCGGCTACGGCGTCGTGGCGCGCGAGGGGACGCGGCTCGTCGTCCTCGCGTCGGGGGTGCTCGTCCCCGGCGCGGACCGCCCCATGGCCGAGCGGCTGGCGCGCATCCTCGAGGGCCTCGCCGAGGTGATCCGCCGCTCGGGCCCGGCGGAGGTCTCGGTCGAGCAGGTCTTCTGCGGCGTCTCCGCGCGCTCCGCCCTCGTGCTCGGCCAGGCCCGCGGGGTCGCGCTCGCCGCCGCCGCGCAGGCCGGCCTCCCCGTGTTCGAGTACGCGCCCTCGGAGGTGAAGCTCGCCTTCACCGGCTCCGGCCGCGCGTCGAAGGACCAGATGCTCCGCACCGCCCGCATGCTCCTCGGCGCCGCGCCCGACCTCTCCGACGAGGCCGACGCGCTCGCGGTCGCCGTCTGCCACCTCGCGCGCCGCGCGGGGCGGCTCGCGCTCCCGTCCGTCCGGAACGTCGCGGTCGCCGTGCCGTCCGCCGGCCGGGCGCGCGAGGACGCCGTCGCGCCGGTCCCCGCCCGCGATCGCGCCGCCCGCGCCGCCGCGCGCCTGCGGCCCTCGCGCCGCGATCACCGGGGGCTCGCGTGATCGCGCGGCTCTCCGGGAAGGTCGCCGAGAAGGGCGCGGACCACGTCGTGCTCGACGTGGGCGGGGTCGGCTATCTCGTCCACCTCTCCGCCGTGTCCCTCGCGACCCTGCCGCCGCAGGGCGGCGACGCCGCGCTCCGCACGTTCACGAACGTGCGCCAGGACGCCATCGAGCTCTACGGCTTCGCGACGGAGGACGAGGAGGCGGTGTTCCGCGCGCTCATCGACGTGAAGGGCGTTGGCCCGCGCGCGGCGCAGAACATCCTCTCCGGCATCGACGCGCGCGAGCTCGCCCAGGCGGTCGCGGGCGCCGACGTGGCGCGGCTCACGAAGGTGCCCGGCGTCGGGAAGAAGACCGCCGAGCGGCTCGTCGTGGAGCTGAAGGAGAAGCTCGCGCTCCTCGCGCGCGCCGCCGGCCCGGGGCGGGCGAAGCCCGGCGCGGGCGTGCTCGAGCAGCTCCGCCAGGCGCTCGTGAACCTCGGCTACAAGCCGCCCCAGGCCGACGCCGCCGCCGACGCGCTGCGCGACGAGGCGGAGGGGAAGAAGCTCGACGCGCTGCTCCGCGAGGCGCTGAAGCGGCTGCGCGGCTGACCCGCGCGAGGGTCGCGACGGTCCGCCCCGGCCGCAGTGAGACGCAGGAGCGCTGCTGTCGGGGCAGCGTGCTAGCCTCCGCCGATCGATGACCGGCATACCCGTGCGCGAGGTGTCGCCCAGGGCGACCGACGGCGAGGAGCGGCTCGAGCAGTCGCTCCGGCCGGCCACGTTCGAGGAGTACGTCGGGCAGGAGAAGCTCGTCGAGAACTTCCGCGTGTACGCGAAGGCCGCGAAGGCGCGCGGCGAGGCGCTCGATCACGTCCTCCTCTCCGGACCGCCGGGCCTCGGCAAGACCTCGCTCGCGCACATCCTCGCCCGCGAGCTGGGCGTCGCGCTCCACGTCACGAGCGGCCCCGCGCTCGTGAAGAAGGGCGACCTCGCCGGGCTCCTCACCGCGCTCGCGCCACGCGACATCCTCTTCATCGACGAGATCCACCGGCTCTCGCCCGCGGTGGAGGAGGCGCTCTACCCGGCGATGGAGGACTTCCGCTTCGACGTCGTCCTGGGCGCCGGGCTCGGCGCGCAGACCATGGAGATGAAGCTCGAGCGCTTCACCCTCGTCGGCGCGACCACGCGCACCGGGCTCCTCGCGAGCCCGCTCCGCGACCGCTTCCCCATCCAGGAGCGGCTCGGCTACTACGAGCCGGCGGAGCTCCGCGAGATAGCGGTGCGCGCGGCGCGGAAGCTCGCGCTGCCGGTGGAGCCCGCCGGCGCGGAGGAGCTCGCGCGGCGCGCCCGCGGCACGCCGCGCATCGCCATCCGGCTCCTGCAGCGTGCCCGCGACTTCGCGGAGGTCCAGGGGGACGGCCGCCTCACGCGCGAGATCGTCGAGACGACGCTCGCGCGGCTGGAGGTGGACGCGCGCGGGCTCGACGCGATGGACCGCCGGATCCTCACCGTGGTCCTCGATACGTTCGGCGGGGGCCCGGTCGGCATCGACGCCGTCGCGGCGGCGGTCGGCGAGGAGCGCGACACGCTCGAGGACGTCTACGAGCCGTTCCTCGTGCGCGAGGGCTTCCTCGCGCGCACGCCGCGCGGCCGCGTGGCGCTGCCGCCGGCCTACGCGCACCTGGGGCGCGAGAGGCCGCACGGCAAGCAGGGCAGCCTGATCTGAAGCTGCGGCGCAGGGACTCCTCGGTGCTCGCGGGGGACGCGAGACGCCGCGCCTCACCACGACATGCGTCGCGCGCGCCAGGTGCCGCGCCGCCCCATCACGCGGACGAGGAGCCACCCCGCCACGAACCCGAACACGTGGGCGATCACCGCCACGCCCGGCGATCCGCCGAAGACCACCGACAGGATCTGCAGCGCGAACCAGAGCCCGATGAAGAAGGACGCGGGGACCGCCACGAGCCGGATGAAGATGAAGATGATGATCGCGGAGAGCACGCGCGCGCGCGGGAAGAGCGTCATGTACGCAGCGAGCACGCCCGCGATCGCGCCGCTCGCGCCGACCATCGGCACGTAGACGTCGCCGCTCGCCGCGGACGCGACCGTCTGCGCGAGCGCGGCCGCGACGCCGGAGGCGAGGTAGAAGAGCACGAACCGGCCGCGGCCGAGGGCGTCCTCGACGTTGTTCCCGAAGATCCAGAGGAACAGCATGTTCGACCCGAGGTGCATGAGGCCGCCGTGCAGGAACATGCTCGTGAAGATCGTGAGCGGGACGGGCACGTACGCGCGCGGCCAGGGGTCGGTGAGCGTGAGGATCTCGTAGGGGATCGCCCCGCCCCGGAGCGCCGTCTCGTTCAGCCGCGCGCTCATGAAGGCGACGACGTCGCCGCCGGAGGCCACGAGCGCCGGCAGCGCGAGCGCGTCGATCTGCCAGAGGTAGACGGCGACGTTGAGGGCGATGAGGGCGATGGTGATGACGGGTGTGCGCTCGAGCGGGGTGTCGTCTTTCAGTGGGATCAAGCGTTCGCCTCGGGTCGCACGTGCTATAAGCCGCCGCACGAAAATAGTCGTTCGCCCGTGCCGGCCTGACACGGATGTCGCGGTCCCGTCACAGGGAAAGAGGGCGCGAGCCCCCGCGAGCGAGAGAGCGGGCGAGCGCCCGCCGCCGGCGGCCGGATTCCCGGGGAGCTACGAGGGGTTGGCGCAGGCCCAAGCCGGGGACGAAAAGCGGCCGAAATCCGAGGTGATTGGCACATCGATTGCTCGGAAGGGTGCCGCACGGGCCGACGAGCCCACCGGACCTTCATCATGATGACCTACTGGAACCAGCGAACGGTGGCGAAGCGCGTGAGCTGCACGGGGGTGGGACTCCACTCCGGCAAGCCCGCGACCCTCACGCTCGCGCCGGCCTCGGCCGACTCTGGCATCACCTTCGTGCGCATGGATCTCGGCGTCGAGATCCCCGCCAAGAACGACCTCGTCGTCGACACGATGCTCTCCACGAGCGTCGCCCTCGGCAGCGCGCGCGTGTCCACCGTCGAGCACGTGCTCGCGGCGCTCTCCGGGATGGGGATCGACAACTGCCGCGTCGAGGTGGACGGGCCGGAAGTCCCCATCGTGGACGGCTCCGCGGCGCCGTTTGTCTGCCTCATCCAGGAGGCGGGCGTGCAGCAGCTGCGCGCCGGCCGCCGCTACCTCGTGGTCGACCAGGCCGTCGAGATCCGCGACGGCGACAAGCTCGCGCGCCTCGAGCCGGCCGACGGCTTCGTCGTCGACTTCACCGCCGACTTCGACCACCCGCTCGTCACCAACCAGTCGTTCCGGGTGTCGCTGTCGGATCGCGCCTTCGAGCGCGAGGTGGCGCGGGCGCGGACGTTCTGCTTCAGGCGCGACATCGAGCGGATGCAGGCGGCCGGCCTCGCCAAGGGCGGCAGCCTCGACAACGCGATCGTGATCGACGAGTTCTCGATACTGAACCCGGAGGGCCTGCGCTTCCCCGACGAGTTCGCCCGGCACAAGGTGCTCGACGCCATCGGCGATCTCGCCCTGCTGGGCATGCCGGTGGTCGGCGCGCTCACCGCCGTGAAGAGCGGCCACGCGCTGAACCAGGCCCTGGTGCGCAAGGTGCTCGCCGATCCCGCCTGCCACCGCGTGGTGCGCGTCACGGCGGAGTCGGGCGTGCCGGAGCGCCGCCCGGTGACGCTGGGCCTCCCCGAGATCGCCTAGCGCGGCATGGCCGCGCCGGAGCTGTTCCACCGGATCTCCGAGCCGGACTCCGCCGCGGCGCGAAAGCGCGTCGTCGCGCTCGGGCTCGAGGGCGTGATCGACTTCCGCAACGTCGCCTTCGACGCGCACCGCGACGCGCTCGCGGCGCACGGCGGGAGCGCCACGCCCGCGCTGTGGGACGGCGCGCGGCTCCACGTGGGGCTCGCCGCCGTGCGGGCGGCGCTCGAGGCGCTGCCTTAATGCGCGTGATGGTCGCCGGGGTGCACCTCCCCGCGCCACGCGCCGGTCTCGCTCGCGCGCTCCTCGATGAAGCGCTTGAAGCGCTGGAGGTCGCCCTCGACGCGCCGGGACACGACGCCCAGCACGTCGCCGACCTTCTCGACGAAGCCCTTGGGATCGTACTCCAGCGCGAGCGTCACGCGGCAGCGCTGCCCGTCGAGCGGCGTGAACAGCACGACGCCCGAGTTCACCGCGCCGGCGGTGTGCCGCCAGGCGATGCTCTGATCCGGGACCTGCTGCACGATCTCCGCCTCCCACTCCTCGCGCTTCCCGCCGACCTTCGCGATCCAGTGGAGCGTCGTGTCGTCGATCTGGTGGACCTCCTCGACGCCCTCCATGAAGCGCGGGAACTCCTCGAACTGCGTCCACTGGTCGTAGACCATCCGGACCGGCCGCTCGATCTCGATGCTCTTCTCCACGCGTGCCATGTGTCTCCTCCCTCGGTCGAACGCCCGCCCAGCTCCGCGGCGGGTCCCTCCGTCCATCACCCGTGAAAGCCTTGGCACGCAGGTGGGCATTGTCAGCGGCGGTGCTGGCGCGCGCGCGAGTGGCCATGATCCACGGCGGCGTCCGACACGCGGCACGGCGCGACGGCTCGCCGGCGGACGGCAGAGCGAGGGAGGGGAGCGATGACCGGAAGCTGCGAGGTGTGCGGGAACGAGTACGACAAGGCCTTCGAGGTGACGGCGGGCGGCAAGCGGCACGTGTTCGACAGCTTCGAGTGCGCCATCCAGGCGCTCGCGCCGCGCTGCGCGCACTGCGGGTGCCGGGTGATCGGCCACGGCGTGGAGGCGGGCGGCAAGCAGTTCTGCTGCGCCCACTGCGCGCACGCGACGGGCGTGCACGCGCTCCAGGACCGGGCGCAGTGACGGCGCGGCCAGCGCGGGCGGTCGTCGCGCCGGCCGCCGCGCCGCACCGGGGCTAGCCGCTCAGGCGTGCGTCCGGACCTCGCCGGCGGCGCCGTTGCCGCGCGCGCGGCGCGGAGCGGGCGTGGGGGCGACGAGCCGGTCGACGAGCCGCTTCGCGATCGCGGTGCCGGCGGCGATGCCGGCCGCGGCGAGGATCTTGTCCCGCATCGACTGCTCCGCGGCCACCCGGTCCGGGTGCTCCATGAGGCGCGAGAGGGCGCGGGCCGTCTCGCGCGCCCTGCGGCTCGGACGCTGCGCCTCGCGGCGCGAGCGGACCGCGAACGCGACGAGGCCGCCGACCACCAGCGCGGCCACGACCCCGGCGCCGATGACGGCCACGGGGTGGCGCTTCGCCTGCAGCCGCAGGTCGAACAGCTCGTGCCGCCGGCGGTCCAGCTCTCCGATGAGCGCGCCGAGGTCGTTGCGGAGCGCCTCGATCTCGCCCGAGACGCGGCTGACGTTCTGCGGGGATCCGTCCTTCATGCGATCCGCTCCTTCGCGAAGCGAACGTTGTCCTGGAGGGAGCGACGGGTCGTGTCGAGCGGCTTCCTCACGCGCTTCGCCCAGCCCCACAGCCCGACCGCGGTCCCCACCGCGAGCACCACCGCCGCCACGAGGAGCGACGCCGCCCAGCCTGGCATCACCTGGGCCTCGAACAGCGCGAACACGATCGCCGTGAGGAGCAGCTGGAGCACCATGAGCGCGCAGACGCCCGCGACGCCGAGCCCGCTCGCCATCTTGATCTCCGAGCGGAGGTCCTCCTTGAGCTCCGCCTTCGCGAGCTCGACCTCCTTCCGGGCGAGCAGGCTCGCCTTCTGGGCGAGCTGCGTCACGAGGTCCCGGG
This sequence comes from Anaeromyxobacter sp. SG64, assembly GCF_022690745.1. Lineage (NCBI taxonomy): Bacteria > Pseudomonadati > Myxococcota > Myxococcia > Myxococcales > Anaeromyxobacteraceae > Anaeromyxobacter > Anaeromyxobacter sp. SG64. The sequence continues at coordinate 6,555 of NZ_JALCZB010000015.1, forward strand.
TCTTCGCCGCCCGCAGCGGGTCCGGCCGGGGGGCCGAGGGCTCCCGCGCCCCTGCCTCGATCAAGCGCTCATGCTGATCCATCCCGTTCTCCTCCGCGCCTCGGCGCCGCCCGTGTCCGAGTGAGAAGTTGCGGCCGGCGCGCGGCCGGCGCAGCGGGCCGGCGGGCGATCCGACGGGGCCCTCAGGTCGTCACGTCTCGGGGTGCGGCCGAGGGAGCGGCCCGGTCGGGCTTCCGGCGCAGCGCGCGGCTCCGGGCGGGAGGCTCGCGTCGCTCGCCTCCTCGCGATCCTCCAGCGGCCCCTCAGGAGAGACGCACCCGCTCGACGCCGTCGGGACCGGGGAGCCGCTGCCGGCGGGTGAGCACCGGCTCGAACAGGTCGCCCATCCGCTCGACCCGGCGAAGGACGTCCTTCGCCTCGAGCACGAGGCCGTCGCCGCGGCGGGTGCGCGCCGCCTTCTCGACCTCTGCCCAGGTCACCGGGGCGGACACCGTCGGGCGCGCCCGGGCCCGCAGCGAGTACACGGAGACCGTGGTCTTGTGCGGATCGTTCTGGCTCCAGTCGACGAGCACCTTCCCCACGCGGAGGTCCTTCTTCATCCGCTCCACCACGAGCTTCGGGTGCCCCCGCTCGAGCACCTGCGCCACGGCGTGGGCGAAGGGCTTCGTCTCGTCGTAGGTCGCCCTGCCGCCGAGCGGGACGTAGAGCTGGAGACCCTTCGAGCCGGAGGTCTTTGGGTAGACCTCGAGCTCCAGGCGGTGCAGGAGCTTGCGGACGAGGAGCGCCACGTCGCAGCAGGTCACGACGTCCGCGGGCGGGCCGGGGTCGAGGTCGAACACGATCGTCGTCGGCGTGTCGATCGCGTGCGCGAGCGACAGCGACGTGTGCAGCTCGAGGTCGGCGATGCTCGCCGCCCAGATGAGCGACGGGAGGTCGTTCACGACGCAGTAGTCGATGAACTCGTCGTTCCGCTCGCTCCACACCTTCGCCGTGTGCACCCACTCCGGCCGGTGAGGGGGGCAGCGCTTCTCGTAGAAGAACATGCCCTCGACGCCCTCCGGGTAGCGCTTCATGGTGAGGGGCCGGCCAGCCAGGTGCGGCAGCAGCGCCGGCGCGATCCGCGCGTAGTAGTCGACGACGTCGCCCTTCGTGAACCCGGCCTCCGGGTAGAAGACCTTGTCCAGGTTCTTGAGGACGAGGCGGCGCCCCCCGACCTCGACCTCGACGCCGGCCTTGCTCGCGGAGGCCCGCCGCGCGGCGGGCCGCTTGGGCCCGGGCTCGCTCGCGGGAGCGCGCCTCGCCGCCGGCCGCTTGGGGCGGGCGGTCACGGCCGCTTCTTCCTCGCCGCCTTCTTCTTGCCGGCGGCGCGCGCCGCCACGGCGGGCCGGTGTCGCCGCTCGCCTCGCGCCGGGTGCGCGGCGGGCTCGCCCCCCCGCCGGCGCGCTGCGGCGAGGCTGGCGGACAGCGCATCCGCGAGGCTCACCACCTCGGCGGGCGCGCGCTCCGCCTCGGGGGCCTCGATCGTCTCGCCCTCCGCCTTCTTCTCGACGAGCTCCAGGACGCGCTCGCGGTACGTATCGGGGTAGCGCTCGGGCTCGAACGCGGTCGTGAGGGAGCCGACGAGCTGCTCGGCCATCGCGAGCTCGCGCTCGGCGGGCTTCGCGTGCCGGGGGAGGTCGAGCGAGGACACCGGGATCACCTCGTCGGCGCGGTTCATGGTCGAGAGCGCGAGCGCGTCCTCGATGGGGCGAACGCAGCAGAGCGACTCGCGCGTGCGCAGCACGAACGTCGCGATCGCCACCTTGCCCGAGCGGCGCATCGCGTCGAGCAGGAGGGCGTACGGCTTCGCGGCGCTCGCCTCCGGCACGAGGTAGTAGGTGCGGTCGTAGTAGATGGGGTCGATCTCGGCGAGCTCCACGAAGTCGTGGATGTCCACCGTGTGCGTCGCCTTGGGGTCGAACTTCTCGAGCTCGTCGGGATCGAGGGCGACGTACTTCCCCTTCGAGATCTCGTAGCCCTTCACGATGTGCTCGTAGGGGACCTCGACGTCCTCCTTGGCGCAGAAGCGCTTCAGGTGGATCCGCCCGCCGTCCTTGTCGTGGAGCATGTTGAAGCGGACCTCTTTCTGCGTCACCGCGGTGACGAGCTTCACCGGGATGTTCACGAGGCCGAACGTCAGCGCTCCGCTCCAGATCGCTCGAGCCATGGATCGTCCCCCCTGAGTACGATCGTGCGCCCGTCGGCCCGCGGCAACGCCGGGTGGGGCCCGACGCGGGGTGCCGCTTCACGGCGGCGGCACGGGAGCGCAGGTTTTCGGGGACGTGAGGAGGGCGTATGCCGCGAAAGCCCGAGGAAGAGCGCCGGAAGGAAGGCCGCGACGAGACCCCACGGACGGATCTGCCGCCGCGGCGGGAGCCGTACTACGAGGGGTACTTCGGCACGGAGGAGGAGGAGGGCGCCGTCCGCGAGGAGGAGAGCGGCGACGAGCCGCGCCGCGGGGCGAGCGAGGACGCCGCGGGAGGAGACCGGGAGATCGTGTGAGCGACGGGGCGCGCGCTCCCACGGGCGGGGTGGGAGCGCGCCGGCCCCCCCGAGGCACGCCGCCTGCCGTTTCAGTGCAGCGCGGGCGCCTGCGGGTGCTGGAAGGCCTCCACGTCCACGCCGAAGTAGCGGAAGATGCGGAGCTGGTGCTGGCGCAGGCCGCGCAGCAGCAGGCGCCGGTCGCCGCCGGCGAGCTCGTGCGCGAGCGCGGCGACGCCCAGGTCGGCGAACTCGCGGATCAGGCTGAAGTCGAGCACCACCTCGCCTCCGCGCTCCGCCTCGAGCCGCTCCGCCAGCTCGGCGGCGGACGTCCGGTCGAAGACGCCGGACAGGCGGATCACCGTCCGACCGGCCTCTGACTCCCGGACGAATTTGCAAGCGCCTGGCATCGCCTCGGCCCTCCGGACGCGCGTTTCGTCGTCTCTCGCGTGCGTGACGTGGTCGGTTAAGAGAATTTGTACTCCCCCGGGCTACCGCAACCCGCCGCCGCGTCCGGGGCCGCGGCTCGACGGAGCGGGGATCGTGCGCGCACGGCGTGACGCGGCCGCGGCGCGCAGGCGCCGGATCGGTGAACTCCCGGAAGGCGGGCGCTCGGCCCGCCGGATCACCAGCTGCCGAAGCGGCGGCGGGCCTCGGCGGCGAGCGCGTCGCGGTGCGCGGGGTGGGCGATCGCGATGAGCGCCGCCGCGCGCTGGCGCAGGTTCTTGCCGAAGAGATCGGCGATCCCGTGCTCCGTCACGACGAAGTGCACGTGGGCGCGGGTGGTCACGACGCCGGCGCCCGGCTTCAGGTACGAGACGATGCGCGGCTCGCCCGCCGCGGTGGTCGAGCGCAGGGCGATGATGGGCTTGCCACCGTCGGACAGCGCCGCGCCGCGGATGAAGTCCATCTGCCCGCCCACGCCCGAGTACTGCCGGTCGCCGATGGAGTCGGCGCACACCTGGCCGGTGAGATCCACCTCGATGGCGCTGTTGATCGCGGTGACCCGGGGGTTCCGGCGGATGACTGCCGTGTCGTTCACGTACGCGATGTCGAGCATCGCCACGAGCGGGTTGTCGTGGAGGAAGTCGTAGAGCTTGCGGGTGCCGACGGCGAACCCGCCCACGATCTTGCCCGGGTGGACGCGCTTCGCCTCGCCGGTGATGACGCCCTTGTCGACGAGGTCGACGATGCCGTCGGAGAGCATCTCGGTGTGGATGCCGAGCCGCTGGTGATCGCCGAGGTACGCGAAGGTCGCCTGCGGGATGGCGCCGATCCCGAGCTGGAGCGTCGCGCCGTCCTCCACGAGCTCCGCGCAGTGGCGCCCGATCGCGCGCTCCGCCTCCGTGAGCTCGCGCTCCGGCAGCTCGTGGATCGGCTCGTCCACCTCCACGAGGTAGTCGATCGCGTCGACGTGGATGAGGCCGTCGCCGTGCGTCCGCGGCATGCGCGGGTTCACCTGCGCGATGACGGTGCGGGCGGTCTGCACCGCCGCCCGCGTGACGTCCACCGACACGCCCAGGGAGCAGAAGCCGTGGCGGTCGGGCGGCGACACGTGGACGAGCGCGACGTCGAGCGGGAGGACGCCGGAGCGGAACAGCTTCGGCACCTCGGAGAGGAACACCGGCAGGTAGTCGGCCCGCCCCTCCTCGACCGCCGCGCGGTAGTTGGCGCCGACGAACAGCGCGTTCACGCGGAAGCTCTTCGCGTGCTCGGGGGCGGCGTAGGGCGCGCGCCCCTCCGTGTGCAGCGACACGATCTCGACGACGCGCAGCTCGCTCGCGCGCGCCGTGAGGGCGTCCACGAGCCGCTGCGGCGCGGCGGCGACGCTGTGGATGAAGACGCGATCGCCCGACTTGACGACGGAGACGGCTTCCTCGGCCGAGACGGTTCGGCTCATCGCGCGGCTTCCTCCTGGAGGGGCGTTTCGCCGCGGCAGTGTAGCAAGCGCGCCTCGCGCGGGGGAGGCTTGCCGCGTCACGTCATGGGTTGCGCATGTCCCAGGCGAGCTTGGCGGCCAGGACGAGCGCCACCGCGACCACCACCCGCCGGATGAGGGCGTCGCCGCGCCGGATGGCGAGGTGGGCGCCCACCCAGCCGCCCCCGAGCTGCGCCGCCGCCATGGGGAGGGCGATCCGCCAGAGGACGACGCCGCGGGACGCGAAGAGGGCGACCGCCGCGAGATTGGAGGCGAAGTTCACGACCTTGGCGCTCGCCGACGCTCGGGAGAGCCCGTCCCCGAGCAGCGCCACGAAGGCGACGATGAGGAACGTCCCCGTGCCGGGCCCGAAGAAGCCGTCGTAGGCGCCGACGGCGAGGGCGATGGCGCCCGCGATGGCCGCCGCGCTGCGGGGCGGGGCGGCGTCCTCGAGCCGGGGCGGCGGCCCCCTGCGCAGGCCGACGAACACCGCGGCGAAGGCGAGCAGCGCGACGACGATCGGCCGGAGCGCGGAGGGGGGCGTTACGAGGACGAGCGCCGCTCCGCCGAGCGAGCCGGCGAGCCCCAGGGGGAAGGTGATGCGCGCCCGGCGGCCGTCCACGAGCCCTCCGCGCGTGAAGCGGGCGAGCGCCGCGAACGAGCCGAACACCGACTGGCCCTTGTTCGTGCCGAGGGCGAGGTGCGGCGGGAGGCCGGCCCAGAGGATGGCGGGGACGGTGAGCAGGCCGCCGCCGCCGGCGATCGCGTCGATGACGCCGGCGACGAGCGCGACGAGCGTGAGGAGCGCGATCTGGAGGAGGCCCGGCTCTGCCATGCGGGGCAGCGTCATAGCACGCCAGGCCGGAGTCGACGGGCTGGCGCACGGCGGCTGCGCCTCGCTTCGCCGCGCGGGCGGCGTGGGCGGCCCGTCTAGTGGGGCCGGACGTTCCGCTCGACCGCCTCGATGAGATCGCCGAGGCCGACGGGCTTGTACAGGATCTCGGAGGCGGTGATGGGGTGTCCCTCGAAGCCGCGGCTCGCCGTCATGACGACGACAGGGATCTCCGCGAGCTGCGCGTCGCGCAGCTGCTCCTCGCGGAACTGCCAGCCGTTCATCTCCGGCATCATGAGATCGAGGAGGATGAGCGCGGGGCGCTCCCCCTTGCGCAGGCGGTCGAGCGCGACGCGGCCGTTCTCGCAGAGGTGCGCGTCGTAGCCCTCCTCCTCGAGCAGCTCCCCGAGCGTCTCCCGCAGGTCGGTGTCGTCGTCGACGACGAGGATCGGGCAGCCGTCGGTCATCGAAGGGGCGCATCCTAGGCGAGAGCGACCCCGTCATCGCGCGCCCATGCGGGGAGTGCGCGCGCCGACCTGCCCCGCACGGCGACACGGCGGCGCGTCCTCGCGGGGCGGAGCCGAGGTATGTAACGCAGCCATGTCCACGACCCGCCCTCTCGCCCTCCTGCTGCTCGTTCCGCTCGGCTGCGCGACCCGCGCCGCCGCCGCTCAGGTCCCCGCGCCCGCCGCGCAGTCGGTGCTCGCCGCCTCGCCCGCCGTCGAGGTGCGGAGCCTCGACCGGACGCTCCGCGTGACGGGAGAGGGCAGGGTGAGGGTCCGGCCCGACGTCGCGGTGGTGCTCGCGGGGATCGAGGCGACCGGCAAGACCCTCGCGCCGACCGTCGCGGACGCCGCGGCGAAGATGCGGCGGATGATCGACGCGCTCGCGAAGGCCGGCGTCGCCGAGAAGGACGTCCAGACGACGCGCCACGACGTGCAGGTGGAGCGTCCGTGGGTGGACGGGAAGCCTCGGGACATCACCGGCTACACGGTGGTGGACGAGGTTCGCGTGACCGTGCGCGATCTCGCGAAGCTCGGCCAGATCCTGGAGCGCGTGGTCGCCGCAGGCTCGAACTCGCTGCGGGGTCTCACCTTCGAGCGCGACGATCCGGCCCCGCAGCGCCAGGAGGCGCTCGCGAACGCGGTCGCGGTCGCCCGGGCGAAGGCGGAGGCGATGGCGAAGGCGGCCGGGGTCTCGCTGGGCGCGGTGGTGGCGATCGAGGAGGGCGCCGCCGAACGGCCGATCCCGCTCGCGAAGTACCGGACGCAGGCGATGGTGGCGACGGACGGCGCGCCGGTCACGCCGGGCGAGCTCGAGATCGACGCGAGCGTGTCCGTGACGTACGCGATCCGCTGACCGGCGCCCGGGTCCGCGCCGGCAGCACGGCGTGGACCGTCGCGACCGCGACGAGCACGACGAACGAGACGACCGCGACCGTGGTCATGAGCAGCCCCCGTCGATGATCCAACCGCGGCGGGAGCCCTTGCGAAAGCCCTCGATCGAGGGGCAACGCGGTCGAGGCATCGTGTCGCAGGGGGTGTCCAGCGCGCCGTCAGCGGGTCGCGCGGCGGCGACCCCCGCGCGCGCCGGTCTGCCGCGACGGCGGCTTGCGCGCGGGCGGCTTCCGGGACGGTGCCCGGCGCCGGGGCGGCTCCGCTCGCTCCACCCCCCGGGTGGGCGCCGGAGGCGCCTCCCTGCGCAGGTACACGAGCAGGTCGAGGTAAGAGACGATCCCGACGAGCCGCTCTCCGTCCATGACCGGTAGCGCGCCGACGCGCTCGTCCGCGAGGATCTCGAGCGCGTCCCGCACCGTCGCCGTGCTCGGGATCGTGACCGGATCGGGGCGCAGCGTGCCCTCGACCTCCTCGGAGAGGAGGTCGAGCGCGGCGTCCGCGAAGCGCTCGAGCTCGGTCCCGAGCCGCGCGCGAAGGTCGCGCTCGGAGAGCATCCCGACCACCGACCCGTCCGCGTCGACCACCGGCAGGTGCCTGAACCCGCCCTGCACCATCGCGCCCGCTGCGTCCCCCAGCGAGTCCTCGGGGCCGACCGTCGCCGGCTGCGGGGTCATGACCCGGCGGATGGGGACGTCGAGGAACGGGACTGCCTTGCGCATGACGAGCCTCCTCCCACGTTCAGGCGAAAGGCGGCGGAGTGAGCGCCGCCGGCGCCGAGAAGGTCCGCTCGAACCAGCGCGCCGCGAGCCGGGCCACCGACTCGAGCGCGCCCGGCTCCTCGAACAGGTGGCTCGCGCCCGGCACCATCGTCAGCTCGGCTGAGCGGAGGTGCGGGAGCACGGAGCGGTTGAGCCGCAGCACGGTGGAGTCCCGGCCGCCGACCACGAGGAGCACCGGCGCCCGCACCCGCTCCAGCACCGCCGCGGGCACGAGATCGGGACGGCCTCCGCGCGACACGACCGCCCCGACGAGCTCGGGGAGCTCCGCGGCCGCAGCGAGGGCGGCGGCGGCGCCCGTGCTCGCGCCGAAGTAGCCGAGGCGCAGCCCGCGCACGCGGGGCAGGGCCGCGATCCAGCGCGTCGCGGAGACGACGCGGCCGGTGAGCAGCTCGATGTCGAACCGGAGCTCCGCCGTGACCTCGTCCTCGGCCGCCTCGGGCGGCGTGAGCAGATCGAAGAGGAGGGTGGCGAGGCCGGCGCGCCGCAGCGCGCGCGCGACGAGCTGGTTGCGGGGGCTCCGGCGCGTCGAGCCGCTCCCGTGGACGAACAGGACGAGCCCCAGGGCGCGATCGGGGACGGCGAGCTCCCCCTCCAGGACCCCCGGACCGCCGGCCGGGCCGTCGAAGGGGATCGACAGGATCTCGGCCTCGGAGCCCGGCGGATCGGCGCCCAAGGGCGCGGTCCACTCTCCATTCCAGAGCTCGCCGACCTCGCCCTCCGCCGGCTCGCCCCGGGCGCGCCGCAGGCTCTTCACCACCTGCTCGTCGGACACCTGGTCGAACCGCTCGTACCAGGCGCCCACCGCGTAGAACGGCTCGGGGAGCTCGAGGGCGATCACCTCGTCGAAGTCCGCGCGGAGCTCCGCCACCGAGGCCGCCGCGACGACCGGCGCAGCGAGCACCACGCGCGCGGCGCCCCGCTGCCTCGCGCCGCGGGCCGCGGCGCGGGCGGTGGCCCCGGTCGCGACGCCGTCGTCCACCACGATGACCGTGCGCCCCGCGACCTCCGCCGGCGGGCGATCGCCTCGGTAGCGCCGGACGCGCCGCGCGAGCTCGACGACCTCGCGCTCGGCGAGCTCGGCGGCGTCCGCCTCGGTGAGGCCCACCTCGCGAAGCGCGTCGCGGCGCACGAACACCGCGCCGCCCTCGGCGATGGCGCCGATGGCGTACTCCGGAGATCCCGGCGCGCCGATCTTGCGGACCACCACGACGTCGAGCGGCGCGTCGAGGGCGCGCGCCACCTCGAAGGCGACGGGCACGCCGCCCCGCGTGAGCCCGAGCACCACGGGCCGCTCCGCGCGGAGTCTCCCGAGCTCCTCCGCGAGCAGCCGTCCTGCCTGCTCCCTGTCCCGGAAGACCATGCGCGCCTCCTTCGCCTGACGCGCGCTCACGCGCGATCCACGCGCGGCGCCGCCGCCGGCGCTCTCGAGGGAACGCTACCGCCGGCGTCCAGCGCGCGGACGGGTCGGGCGGGGCGCGCTGTTCGGGTGGGGCCGCACCGCGCGTGCGTACGTACGCCCATGATCGCGCCCGGTGAGCCGCGGGCGCGGCGCGCGGAGAAGCGCCCACCCGCTCCGGGCCCTCGGCGATCGTCGAAGGCACGAGGCCGCCACCGGGGACGCGCCGGGTCGCTCGCTCGCCGGGACCCTCGGCGCCGCACCGCGACGCCGCACCGCGATGTCGGTACCGAAAGCGCGGTGACGCGGGCTCGTAGCCGACCACTGGCCTGATTTCACGGAGGTTTCGTGCTGGCAGGGCCTTCGCATTGGAGAGGGGGCATGAACGTCCTCAAGAATGAGCTGCCGCGCGCGAAGGCGGTCAGGCTGGAGCAGCAGGTGGAGTACGTGGCTGGCTCCGTGGTGAGCCGCACGCTCGCGAAGGCGCCGGGCGGCTCGCTCACGCTGTTCGCGTTCGACGCCGGGCAGGAGCTGTCGGAGCACACGGCGCCCTTCGACGCGTTCGTGCAGGTGCTCGACGGGGCGGTCGAGCTGACCATCGGCGGCGAGCGCGTGCCGGCGAGGGCGGGCGAGACGGTGCTCATGCCCGCGGGCGTGCCGCACGCGGTGAAGGCGACGGAGCGGTTCAAGATGCTCCTGTCGATGGTGCGCGAGCGCGGGTGAGCCTCCCGTCTCGCGGCGGGCCCGCGGCCGCCCGGCCGGTCGCGTCCGGCCGGCGACCCGCTGTATCCTCTCTCGCCAAGCGACGCGCCCCGTCCGGCGCAATGGAACCTCGATGCCTCTCGGCCACGTCCCCACCGCCGTCGTCGTCCTCGTCTCGCTCGCCGGCGCCGCGGTGATGATCGGCTGGCGGATGCGCGAGACGAGGAGCCCGATCTCCACCCGGAAGATCGTCATCCCTCCGCTCGGGATGAGCACCGGGTTCCTCATGTTCCTCGCGCCCGCCGCGCGGGTGCCGTGGAGCTACGCGAGCGCCGCGTTCGCTGCGGGGGCGCTCGTGTTCTCGTACCCGCTCTCCCGCACCTCCCGGCTCGTCCGCAGCGGCGACGCCGTCGTGATGCAGCGCTCGAGCGCGTTCCTCTGGATCCTGCTCGGGCTCGTCGCGGTGCGGTTCGTGCTCCGCGTCTACATCGAGCAGGTCGTGACGCAGGTGCAGACGGGCGCGCTCTTCTTCCTGCTCGCGTTCGGCATGATCGTGCGCTGGCGCGTCGCGATGCTCCTCGCGTACCGGCGCCTGCGCGCCGAGCCGGCGACGGCGGACGCCGCGTAGGCCTCAGGGCGCCTGCCCGCCCGGGCTCGGCCCTGCCTCAGCGGACCCGGAACATCGGCGGGATCTGCTCGGCCCGATCCACCGTGAGATCGAGGTCGCGCAGGAGGCCGTCCGCGAGATCGTAGATCCAGCCGTGCACGGTGAGCTCCTGGCCGCGCGTCCAGGCGCCCTGCACGATGGTGGTGTGGCAGACGTTCGCGACCTGCGCGGCGACGTTGAGCTCGCACAGGCGATCCTCGCGCGCGTCCGCGTCGGCGATGGCGTCGAGCTCCGCGCGGTTCACGAGGTAGACGTCGCGGATGTGCCGCAGCCAGTTGTCGATGAGGCCGAGCGGGGTGGCCTCCATGGCGGCCCTCACGCCGCCGCAGCCGTAGTGGCCGCACACGATGACGTGCCTCACGCCGAGGACCTCGATCCCGTACTGCAGGACCGAGAGGCAGTTCACGTCGGTGTGCACCACCACGTTCGCCACGTTGCGGTGCACGAAGATCTCGCCCGGCAGGCGTCCCACCACCTGATCGGGGGGTAGGCGGCTGTCGGAGCAGCCGATCCACAGGAGCTCCGGCTTCTGCGCGTGGACGAGCCGCTCGAAGAAGCCCGGCTCGCGCTCCCGCATCCTCGCCGCCCAGGCGCGGTTCGCCTCGAAGCACGACTGCAAGGTCTTCACCCGTTCTCCTCCTCCGGAGGGCGACCCCTCCCACGCGCGACGCGGGGGAGAGGTCGCCGCTGGGTTCACGCCGCGGATGGGCTCCGCGAGAGCGATCGCGCGAGCCACAGCAGCTCGAGCATCGTGGCCCGCTCCCGCTGCAGGGTACGCCCGACCGCGCGTCCGGCGCGATGTGCTGCGGCGCCGATCGCGGTGTACGCGTCCGAGTCGAGGGCGGTCGCGCGCACCGTGCGCGCCCCGCGCAGCCGGACTTCCACCCGGCAGGACTTGTCCTCGCCGCCCCTCGGCCCGTTCAGATCCCCGACCACGACCCGCACCCCGGCGATGCGCTGCTCGTACCGGTCGAGCGCGAACGAGAGCCGCCGCTCGATCGCGTCGCGCAGGCCGGGGGTGATGGAGAAACCACGCGTCCTCACGTCGATGTGCACGTCGTCACCTCCGTTCCCCTCCGAGCTCCGGTCTAGCGCCGTCGCGTCCCCGCGAAAATGACGTTATCTCGCCGCGTCGCCTCGGGTCCTTGAATGTGTCGCCTGGCTGCTCAGTTCTTGAGCGATCTGCGCGACCTGAAGAGATCCCCGTTGGGCAGGAGGCGGGTCGCGGGCGTGTTCCCCCGTTAAAGCGTGGGCATGGAGCGAACCCTGACGTCCGGCCCGGAACTTGCGGAAGGATCGAGCACGATGATCGGGTTCGCCCGCCTGCAGCCCCCCCTGGTGCCCCGGTCGGCCGGAGCGGTGCCGTCCGTGCACAGCGGCGTGCGCTGGCCGAGCGAGGACCTGCTCCCCGTCGTCTTCCACCTGATCGCCGTGGCGGCGCTGGCGGCGACCGGCTACCCCGCCGGCAGGATCGTGATCCTGGCCCTCGCCGCGGCGGTCCAGAAGGCTCACTACCTCACCTGGCGCAAGCGCGACATCAAGCTCTGCGTGAACGCCGACATCGACCAGCTCGCCTGGATCGTCGTCGCCGCCCAGGCCTGCTTCTTCCTCACCATGGGCGTGGCGGTGACCGTCACCGGCGGGATCCGCAGCCCGCTGCTCCTCACGATCATGGGGGCGTACGTCGCGGCCGTGGCGGCGGTCGGCGACCGCCGCCAGACGCGCCTGTTGCTCGGCGCGACCGCCCTCGAGGTGGGCGTCATCGCGCTCCTTCCGCGCTCCATCACCGGGCCGGAGGTCGCGGGTCCGGCCCACACCTTCCTCACGCTGGTGAGCGTCCTGGGCGTCGGCCTCCTGCTCGCGCCGGTCCACGCGCGGGCCCGCAAGCGACGCGACGCGTTCGCGCGGGCGCGCAAGGAGATGGCGGCCGACGCGCTCGCCCGCGCCCAGAGCCTCGAGCAGATCGGCTCGAAGGTGGCGCACGAGCTCAAGAACCCGCTCACCGGCGTGAAGGCGCTCGTCCAGCTCGGGCTGCGGAACCCGGCCGAGGCGCCGTCGCACGAGCGGCTGGAGGTGGTGGAGCGCGAGGTCACGCGGATGCAGGAGATCCTCCACAACTACCTGTCGTTCACGCGCCCGCTCCAGGCGGTCACGCCGCGGCGGGTGGAGCTCGGTCCGCTCGTCTCGGACGCGCTGGTCGTGCTCTCGGCGCGCGCCGACGAGGCGCGCGTGCGGCTGTACGCGCAGGGCGACGCGACGCTCGAGGCCGACCCGCGCCGGATCAAGGAGGCGCTCCTCAACCTCGTGGCGAACGCGATCGAGGCCACGCCGCCGGGCGGCGAGGTGGTGGTGGAGGTCCGGCCGGCGGGAGACGAGGCAGAGATCGTGATCCGCGACAACGGCCGGGGGATGCCGCCCGAAACGCTGAAGCACATCGGGACGCCGTTCTTCACCACGCGCGAGGACGGCACCGGCCTCGGCGTCGTGCTCGCCCGCTCGGTGATCGCGCAGCACGGAGGGTCGATGCGGTACGAGAGCGAGCCGGGCAAGGGAACCCGCGTCAAGGTCACCCTCCCGCGCGTGTCCACGGGGGCGTGCGATGCCGCGTGTCCTACTCGTCGATGACGAGCCGTCGGTGCGCGTCGCGCTGAGGGAGCTCGTCCAGGGACGCGGGTGGGAGCCGCTCGTCGCCCGCTCCGGCGCCGAGGCGCTCGAGCTCGTCGATCGCGCCGACGCGGTGGTGACCGACTTCTCCATGCCCGAGATGGACGGGATGGACCTCCTGCGCGCCGTCCGCGAGCGCGACGAGAGCCTCCCCGTGATCCTGCTCACGGCGCACGGCTCGGAGCGGCTCGCGGTGCGCGCCATCAAGGCGGGCGCGTACGAGTACGTCACGAAGCCGTTCGACGTGGACGAGATGCTCGTCGCGCTGGAGCGCGCCGTCGAGGCCCGCGGGCTGCGCCAGCGCAACCGCCAGCTCACCGCGGAGCACGCCATCGGGCGGCGCGTCGTCTGCGAGTCGGCGGAGATGCGGCACCTCCTCGACGCGACGTCGCGGGTGGCGGCGAAGGAGATCACCGTCCTCGTGCGTGGCGAGACCGGCACGGGCAAGGAGCTCATCGGATCGCTGCTGCACGCCCAGAGCCGGCGCGCGGACGGCCCTCTGGTCCGCTTCAACTGCAGCGCGATCCCGGCGGAGCTGGCTGAGGCGGAGCTCTTCGGCCACACGCGCGGCGCGTTCACCGGCGCCAACCAGGCCCGCCCCGGGTTCTTCGCCGAGGCGAACGGCGGCACGCTCGTCCTCGACGAGGTGGGCGAGCTCCCCCTCGCGATCCAGGCGAAGCTCCTGCGCGCCCTGCAGGACGGCGAGATCCAGCCGGTCGGCTCCGGGCGGGTCGAGAAGGTGGACGTGCGCATCGTCGCGTGCACGAACCGCGACCTCGCCGCCGAGGTCCGCGCCGGCCACTTCCGCGAGGACCTCTACTATCGGCTTGCCGTCGTCGAGCTCGTGGTCCCCCCGCTGCGCGATCGCCGGGAGGACATCCCGGCGCTCGCGCACGAGTTCGCGCACCGCTACGCGGAGCGCTTCGGGGCCGAGGAGGTCCGCCTCGCCCCCGCGCTCGTGGAGCGCCTGCGGGCCGCCGACTGGCCGGGGAACGTGCGCCAGCTCGAGAACGTGGTCGCGCGCATGGTGGCCCTGAGCGGCGGCGGCGAGCTCGAGCCGAGCGCGTTCACCGCGACCGTCTCGGCGGAGCCCGTCACGCCTCGGGACGGCGGCGTCCCCGCGGGCGACGGCGACGACGGCGATCCCGAGGGCGCCCGGACCCTGCGGGAGCAGCTCGACGCGCTGGAGCGCAACGTGATCGCCCGGACGATGACCGCCGTCCGCGGCAACCAGTCGGAGGCTGCTCGCCGGCTGGGCATCAGCCGCAACACGCTCACCGAGCGCCTCCGCCGCTACGAGATCGCCGCGGACTTCGGCGCCGGCGGCGCGGCCTGACGCCGCACCGCTCGCTCGAGCCGAGCCCGTCGCGAGCGGCGCGACGGCGTCGCCGGGGCGGGTGCTCAGGAAAGGAGCGATCTGCGCATCCGCCGCCGCTCGCGCCGGCGCCGCCGGCGCGAAGCTCGCAGCGCCGACGCGCCGCAGGGCGTGGCCCGCCACCTGCAATGCCGGACGCGGGAGAGGCGGTGACCCATGAACACGTATGCGATCCTGATGTTCCTCCACGTCCTCGCCGGAGTCGGCGTCTACGTCGCGCTCGGCATCGAGACCGTCGCGCTCGGCGGGCTCCGGCGGGCGGAGACTCCGGGTGAGGCCGGCGTCTGGCTCCGGCTGCACGCGCTGCCCGGGCGCCTCCTCCCCGGCGCGATGCTCGTGGCGCTCGCCTCCGGAGCCTGGATGATGGCGACGACCTGGGGCCACCGGCCGTGGATCCTCGCCGCCTTCATCGGCATGGTCGGGATGGGGATCGCGGGCGGCGGCGTGAGCGGGCGCGCGATGCGGCGGCTCCGGGCGGCGCTCGCGACGGAGGACGGCGCGGTGCTCTCGCCCGCGTTCCGGGCGGGCCAGGGGAGCGCCGCGCTGACGGGGTCACTCCGGGTGAGGATCGCGATCGGGCTGGGGATCCTGGCGCTCATGACGCTCAAGCCGGAGGCCGCCGGCTCGGCGCTCGTCCTGACGGCGTCGGTGGTGGCCGGGCTCGCCGCCAGCCTCGTGCACCCCGGGCGCAGCGCGCGCCTCGCGGGCAGCGGCGCGGGATAGCGCCGCCGAGCGCGCCGCTCGCCGGACGCGCCCACCCGAGCGCGCTCCACTGCAGGCGCTCCACCGCGCGAACGCCGCCCGCGACTCACGGGCGGCGTTCGCGCGCGTGCGCTCGGATCCGACGCATCGACCCTGCGCCGCGCCTCGCGCGCCGTGCGGCGGCGCCGGGACCGCGCGAGCGTGCGTGCTCAGGGCTTGAGCGATCTGCGCGCCGAGCCGCGCGGCCTGTGGGGATCGCGAACGGCGCGGAGCGGGAAACCTCGCATTTCCCGCGGGTGTATGGCGTGGCCCGCGAACTGCAACCGCGTCTCGGCGTCGGCAACGCCGACGCCTCAACGCAGGACCGCACCGGCGCTCGCCGGAGAAGGAAGATGAGAGATGCGTGCTGAGAGATCGAGGTTCGCGTTCGTCGCGGCGCTCTTCGTGGTCGCCGCGCCGGGTATCGGGAGCGCCCAGGGCTGGCGCGCCGCGGGGGCCGACGGGCTCCTGACGCCGCTGGGCGAGTACGTGCTCTTCGGAGGCGGGGTGACCGACTTCAAGGAGAGCGCGGTGAAGGATCGCTTCGACGTCGGCGGGACGTGGGACGCCCGGCTCGGGATCGGCAGCCGCTCCTTCGTCGGCGCCGAGCTGGCCTACGTCGGCTCCGCCCTCAACGCCAAGGGATCGGGCTCCGATCTCCTGACGAACGGCGCCGAGGCCGTGCTGCGGCTCCAGTACCCGTATGCCACGGGCGCCTGGCTCGTCGAGCCCTTCGCCTTCGGTGGCATCGGCTGGAGCCACCTCTCGCTCCGGGACGCCGCGCCCGGCGTGAAGGACTCGGACGAGATCGGCGTCGTCCCGTTCGGCGGAGGGGTCACCGTGGGCTACGACCGCTTCCTCCTCGACGCGCGGTTCACCTACCGCACGAGCTTCAACGAGGATCTCCCGCTCGCGACGGGCCAGGCGCCGGCGAGCATGGAGCGGTGGTCGGTCGGCGCGTCGGTCGGGTACGAGTTCTGACGCGAGCGGCGCCGCGGACCGCGCGCGACGCGCGCCCCGCGGACCGAGGAGGGCCTCCGGCCCGATCGCCGGGGCCCTCCTCGTCTTCATGGAACTTCAACTCACGGAAGCGCGCGCGACACGGTGGTGCCGCAGCTTCCGCCGGCGAGCGTCGCGAGAGCGCGACGGCGCGCGGGGAACGCTGCGACGCGGAAGGTCGCGAGGGAGGAGTCGTCATGCAGGCGAAGGTCTTGCTCGCGGCGCTCTGGCTGGGAGTGGCCGGGCGCGCGAGCGCGCTGCAGCCGCTCGAGGAGTTCCTGCGCGGTGCGCGGAGCGCGAGCCCCGACAACGCGGAGGCCCGCGCGGCGCGCAGGCAGCTCGACGCCGACGCCGACGCCGAGCTCGGCCGTGCCCTGCCGCGCCTGTCGCTGCAGGGGCAGTACACCCGCAACCAGTTCGAGACGACCCTGGAGCTCCCGGGGGCGGCGGGCGGGCCCCCGGCGCGCGTCACGATCACGCCGAAGGATCAGCTCGACGGCGCCGCCACGCTGGACGTTCCGCTCGTCGACCTCGCGCGGTTCGCCCGCATCGGCGCGGCCCGCACGGGCGCCCGCGCCTCGGGGACGCAGGCGGCCGCGACGGAGCTCCGCGTCCAGGCCCTCGTGTCACAGGAGTACTTCCAGCTCCTGGCGAACCGCGCGCTCGTCGGCGCGTCGCGCAAGGCGCTCGAGGTGGCGAGGGCGAGCCTCTCCATCGCCGACGAGCGCCACCAGGCCGGCTCCACCGGGCTCCTCGACGTGGATCGGGCGCGGGGCGAGGTCGAGCGCAACGTGCAGCAGCTCGCGAGCGCGGAGCTCCAGGTCGCGCTCTCGGCGCGCGCCCTCCAGTCGCTGACCGGGATCGCGCCGGAGCTCGACGGCGATCGTCCGCTCACCGACGACCTGCACGAGGAGCCGCCGCTCGAGCGCTTCCAGCCGCCGGACGAGAAGCTCCCCGCGCTCGCCGCGGCCATGGAGGGCCGCGAGGCCGCGGAGCAGCAGGCGAGGGCGCAGCGGCTCACGCTCGCCCCCAGCCTGGGCGCGAGCCTGACGGAGCGCGTGACCAGCGCGGAGGGCCTCGCGGGCCGGGACGCCTCCTGGCAGGCCGTGGTCGGCCTGAGCTGGTCGCTCGATCTCACCACCTTCGCCGGCATCCGCGCGCAGGACGCGGCGGCGGACGTCGCGCGAGCGCGCGAGCAGCGGGCGAGGCTCGCGGCGCACGACGACATCCACCGCGCCTGGAGCACCGTGCGGAGCCAGATCGCCCGGAGCCGCTCCGCCCGTGTCCAGTCGGAGGTCAGCGCGCGCGCCTCCGAGCTCGCGCTGGAGCGGTACCGGGCCGGCGCCGCGACCCAGATCGATCTCCTCCAGGCGCAGCGCGACGCCTTCGGCGCCGACGCGGCGCGCATCCAGGCGGACGCCGACCTCGTGAACGCGCGCGCGCAGCTGCGGCTCGCGGCGGGCGAGAGCCTCCTCGAGCCGCCGGGGGGGGGAGCGCCATGATCGGCAGCCCCCGTCGCGGCAGGGGGTGCTCACGGCTTGAGCGATCCGCTCAGCACCCCCCTGCCCCGCCACGCCTCGAGCCGCGCCGTTTTGCTGACAGAGCGCATCCGTCGTCTGGCCCAGCGTCTGCAGTTTCCCGTGGTTTCCGAATCCCGTCGGGGGCGTCCATGAAGAGCAAGAAGCAGTGGGTCGTGGTCATCGTCGGTCTGCTGGCGGTCGTCGGCATCCTCGTCGGGGTGAAGGCCGGCCAGATCGTCACCATGGTGCGGGCGGGCGAGTCCTTCGTGCCGCCGCCGGAGGCCGTCACCTCGGCCAAGGTCGAGGCGACGCAGTGGGAGGCGACGCGGGCGGCGATCGGATCGCTCGTGGCGGTCCGCGGCGTGATGCTCTCCGCGGAGCTGCCGGGCGCGGTCCGGGACATCACGTTCGAGTCCGGCTCCTCGGTGAAGCGCGGCGCCGTGCTCGTGAAGCTCGACACCTCCGCGGAGGAGGCGCAACTCGCCTCGGCGGTGGCGGAGGCGTCGCTCGCGAAGGTCAACCTCGAGCGGGCGAAGCGGCTGCGTCAGGGCGAGGCCAACGCCCAGGCCGATCTCGACACCGCAGAGGCGCGCGCGAAGCAGGCCGACGCGACGGTCGCGAACCTGCGCGCGACGATCGCCAAGAAGACCATCCGCGCCCCGTTCGACGGGCGCGTCGCCATCCGCCAGGTCGAGCTGGGCCAGGTCGTCGCGCCCGGGACCCCCATCGCGTCGCTCCAGTCCGTGAGCCCGATCTACGCGGACTTCTGGCTGCCCCAGCAGGCGCTCGCCGAGCTGAAGGCCGGCGAGCGGGCGCGCCTCGTCGTCGACGCGTTCCGCAACGCTACGTGGGACGGGGAGATCACCACCATCAACCCCGAGGTCGACCCGGCCACGCGCAACGTCCGGGTGCGGGCGACGTTCGAGAACGCGGACGGGCGGCTGCGCCCCGGGATGTTCGCGAACGTGCAGGTGCTCTCCTCGGAGAAGCGCAGCGTGCTCGTCGTCCCCGCGACGGCGGTCATCTTCGCGCCCTACGGCGACTCGGTCTACGCCATCGAGGAGAAGAAGGACGCCGCGGGGAGGACGACCACCGTCGCCCGCCAGAAGTTCGTCCGTACCGGGGAGCGGCGCGGAGACGTCGTCGCCGTCGCGGAGGGGCTGAAGGCTGGCGAGGCCGTCGTGAGCAGCGGCGCGTTCAAGCTGCGCAACGGCGCCTCGGTCGCCGTGAACAACGCCCTCGCGCCCGACGCGCAGCTCTCACCCAAGCCGACCGAAGAGTGAGCCGGAGGCCACCACATGAAGTTCACGGATCTCTTCATCCGCCGCCCCGTCATCGCGATCGTCGTCAGCCTCGTCATCGTCATCGCGGGGGTCCAGGCCATCCGGACGATCAACGCCCGCCAGTACCCGCGCAGCGAGAACGCGCAGATCATCGTCACGACGAACTACGTCGGGGCGAGCGCCTCGCTCGTGCGCGGGTTCATCACCACGCCGCTCGAGCGCGTCATCGCGGCGGCGGACGGCATCGACTACATCGAGTCCGAGAGCAAGCAGAACGTCTCCATCATCCGGGCGCGCCTGCGCCTCAACTACGACGCGACCAAGGCGCTCGCCGAGATCGGCGCGAAGGTGGACCAGGTGCGCGGCGATCTCCCGCCCGAGGCGGAGGTCCCCATCATCACCATCGAGTCCGCCGACAGCGCGCTCGCCTCGGCGTACCTCTCCTTCTCCTCGAAGGCGCTCAAGCAGAACGAGATCACCGACTACCTCGTCCGCGTCGTCCAGCCGCGGCTCTCGGCGATCGAGGGCGTGCAGCGCGCCGACATCCTGGGCGCCCGCACCTTCGCGATGCGCATCTGGCTCAAGCCCGACCGCATGGCGGCCCTGAACGTCAGCCCGGCCCAGATCCGGGAGGCGCTCTCCCGGAACAACTACCAGGCCGCGGTGGGCCAGACGAAGGGCTCGCTCGTCCAGGTCAACCTCACCGCCAACACGGACCTCCGCTCGCCCCGCGAGTTCCAGCAGCTCCCCATCCGCGAGCAGCAGGGCGGCGCCGTCGTCCGGCTCGGTGACGTCGCCGACGTGGTGCTCGGCGCGGAGGACTACGACGCGCTCACCAACTTCAGCGGGCAGACGGCCGTCTTCATCGGCGTCTGGGCCCTGCCGAACGCGAACTCGCTCGACGTGATCAAGCGGGTCCGCGTGGAGCTCGACTCGCTGCAGAAGGAGATCCCGGACCAGATCCAGGCCCGCGTCGCCTTCGACGCCACCACCTACGTCCGGGACGCCATCAGCGAGGTGGAGCGGACGCTCGCCGAGACCCTGCTCATCGTCGTCATCGTCATCTTCCTGTTCCTCGGCTCGCTGCGCTCGGTCCTCGTGCCCGTCGTCGCGATCCCCGTGTCGCTCATCGGGGCGGTGTTCCTGATGCAGGTCTTCGGGTTCACCCTGAACCTCCTCACGCTGCTCGCCATCGTCCTCTCGGTGGGGCTCGTGGTGGACGACGCCATCGTGGTCGTCGAGAACGTCGAGCGACACCTGCGCGACGGGATGAGTCCCGTCGACGCGGCGCTCCGCGGCGCGCGGGAGCTCGTCGGGCCCATCATCGCGATGACCATCACCCTCGCCGCGGTGTACACGCCGATCGCCTTCCAGGGCGGGCTCACGGGCGCCCTGTTCCGGGAGTTCGCGCTCACGCTCGCGGGCGCGGTGGCCATCTCGGGCGTCGTGGCGCTGACGCTCTCGCCGGTGATGTCCGCGTACCTGCTCCGCGGCGGCGGTGAGGAGCGCGGGCTCGCGGGGCGCATCAACCGGGGCTTCGATCGCCTGAAGGCGATCTACGCCCGTCACCTCGCGCTGGCGCTGCGGTCGCGCGGCTCCATCTACACCGCGTGGATCGTGGTGAGCCTGCTCGCGCTCGCGATGTTCACGCAGGCGCCCAAGGAGCTCGCCCCGACGGAGGACCAGGGCTACATCTTCGGCGTCGTCAACACGCCCGCGAACTCGACGCTCGACCAGCTCGTGCCCTCGGTGCACAAGGTGAACGAGAGCGTGATGGCGTTCCCGGAGTCGCAGTTCACGTTCCAGGTCACGTTCCCGAACAACGGGTTCTGGGGCGCGGTCTTCAAGCCGTGGGAGGAGCGGGGGCGGTCGGCCTTCGAGCTCCTCCCGCAGATCCAGGCGAAGGTCGCCGCGATCCCCGGCATCCAGGCGTTCCCGATCCTGCCGCCCGCGCTCCCCGGCGGCGGCCAGTTCCCGGTCGAGTTCATCATCGCCTCGACCGCGGAGAGCTCCGAGATCCTGGACTTCGCGAAGAAGCTCCAGGAGAAGGCGACGGCGAGCGGGATGTTCGCGTTCCCGCCGCTCATCGACGTGAAGATCGACCAGCCCTCGACCGAGATCGAGCTCGATCGGAACAAGGTGGCGGAGCTGGGGCTCGATCTCCAGACGGTCGGGCGCGATCTCGCCTCCGCGGTCGGCGGGAACTACGTGAACCGCTTCAGCATCGACGGCCGCAGCTACAAGGTGATACCCCAGATCCTGCGCTCCGAGCGGCTGAACCCGGAGCAGCTGAAGGACGTGTACGTCACCGGGCCGGGCGGGCAGCTCGTCTCGCTCGCCTCCATCGCCACCCTGCGGGACTCGGTCACGCCGCGGTCGCTCAACCGCTTCCAGCAGCTCAACGCCGTGAAGATCAGCGGCGTCGCGATCCGCCCCCTCGACCAGGCGCTCGCGTACCTCGAGGGGGAGGCCGCGAAGATCCTCCCGGCGAACTACAAGCTCGACTACACGGGCGAGTCTCGCCAGCTGCGGACGGAGGGCAACAAGTTCCTGCCCGCGTTCCTCCTCGCGGTGGTGCTGATCTTCCTCGTGCTCGCCGCGCAGTTCAACAGCTTCCGGGACCCGTTCGTCATCCTGGCGGGCTCCGTGCCGCTCGGCATGTTCGGCGCGCTCGTCATGATGTTCCTCAAGATGCCGAACCCGACCCTCCGGTTCTTCACCGACGGGTGGACGACGACGCTCAACGTCTACTCGCAGGTCGGCCTCGTGACGCTCGTCGGGCTCGTCGCGAAGAACGGCATCCTCATCGTGGAGTTCGCGAACAAGCTGCAGGAGCAGGGGCTCTCGAAGCTGGAGGCCGTCCAGAGCGCCGCCGTCACGCGGCTGCGGCCCATCCTCATGACGAGCGTGGCGACGGTCTTCGGCCACTTCCCCCTCACGCTCGTGAGCGGGCCGGGCGCCGAGGCGCGCAACAGCATCGGCCTGGTGCTCGTCGCGGGGATGACCATCGGCACGGCGTTCACGCTCTTCTTCGTGCCCGCCATCTACCTCCTCATCGCCCGGGACCACCGCGCCGAGGGGCGGGCCACCGCCCCGAGCGTGCTCGAGCCGGAGCCGGTGCCCGCGACGACGGGGGGCGGTCCGCTCCGCGCCGCGTACCAGGGGGCGGAGGGCGGTCCGGAGAGACCGGAGCCCGGGTTCTAGACGGGGCCGCGCATCGGTGCCCGCCCCGCGCGCAAGACCGCGCGGTGCGGGCCACCGGTGCGCGGCGAATGATCCGTCCCGCCGCAGGAGAGCGGTCAGAGGCGAAAGGAAGCACACCATGGCCAGGACGGAGCGTTCGACCCGGAAGCCCTCCCCCCGCGAGAGCTGGGACCTCGCGGAGAACGCGACCCTGAGGCTGCCGCGCCGCCGCGTCGCGTCGGTCGTGCGCGCCGAGCGCGGGACGGTGCTCGTCACGCGCAACGGCGATCGCGAGGATCACGTGCTCGAGGCCGGCGACGAGCTGGTCCTGCCGCGCGGCGGGCTCGCGGTCGCGTGGGCGTTCACCGACGCGACCCTCTCCGTGCGCGACGGGCTCCGGATCCTCGCGCGCGGGGGCGCCGAGCCGGCCTCCGAGGCGGAGGCCCCGGGCGCGAGCGTGGACGCGCTCGGCGTCGAGGTGGCGCACGAGCTCAAGAACCCGCTCGCCGGCGTGAAGGCGCTCGTGCAGCTCGGGCTGCGCAACCCGGCCGAGGCCCCCGCGCACGAGCGCCTCGTGCTCATCGAGCGCGAGGTCGCGCGGATGCAGGAGATCCTGCGGCGCTACCTCTCGTCGACGCGGCTCCGCGAGGGCGGGAGGGCGCCGCGGCTCGCGCTCGCGCCGCTCGTCGCCGACGCGCTGCTCGCGCTCTCGGCGATCGCGGGCGAGGCGCGGGTCCGGCTGGTCGCGCGCGGGGACGCCACGGTCGAGGGCGATCCGCGCCGGCTCAGGGAGGCGCTCCTCAACCTCGTCGCGAACGCGATCGAGGCGACCCCGCCGGGCGGAGCGGTGACGGTCGAGGTGCGCGAGAGCGGCGACGGGGCGCAGCTCCTGGTGAGCGACACGGGCCGCGGGATGTCCTCCGAGACCCTGGCGCGCCTCGGCACGCCGTTCTTCACCACCCGCGAGGACGGCACCGGGCTCGGCGTGGTGCTGGCGCGCGCGGTCATCGCGGATCACGGCGGGTCGCTGCAGTACGAGAGCGTGCCGGGGAAGGGGACCACGGTCAGGGCCATCCTGCCCGGTCGGGTCGCCTCGGGCGCGAGCGCGGCGGAGCTCTCGCGGTCCGCGTGAGCGCGGGCAAGGCGGATCGCGCGTGCTAGGCTCGTCGGAGCTCTCCGAGGGTTCCGATGGCCCACCCGTCCCTGTCCCGCCTCCTCGCGAAGGACGCGTTCCCCAAGGTCTCGTCCAAGGACGCCTACGAGCGCCAGGTGGAGGAGCTGCAGCGCCGCATGCTCCTCGTCCAGCAGGGCATGTTCCACACCGGCCGGCGCGCCATCATCGCGGTCGAGGGCTTCGACGCGGCCGGGAAGGGCGGCGCGATCCGGCGGCTCACCGAGGCGGTCGATCCGCGCGGCGTCCGCGTCGTGCCCATCGGTCCGCCGGCTGCGGACGAGCAGGGCAGGCACTGGCTGTACCGCTTCTGGCGCGACCTGCCGCTCCCGGGGACGCTCACCGTGTTCGACCGCACCTGGTACGGCCGGGTGCTGGTCGAGCGCGTGGACGGGCTCGCGAAGAAGTCCGAGTGGAAGCGCGCCTACCGCGAGATCAACGAGTTCGAGCGCACGCTCGTCGACGACGGGATCGACGTGGTCAAGATCTTCCTCGGCATCAGCAAGGCCGAGCAGCTCCGCCGGTTCGAGGAGCGGCTGAAGGATCCCTACAAGCAGTGGAAGCTCGCGGACGCCGACGTGCGCGCCCGCAAGCGCTGGGATTCGTACGTGGACGCGGTGGACGACATGTTCGAGCGCACGGACACGGCCAGGGCGCGTTGGCACCTCGTCCCGGCGGACCGCAAGTGGTACGCGCGCGAGCGGGTGCTGCGCATCGTCACCGAGCGGCTCGCCCGGCACGCGGAGTGGATGGAGGCGCGCGTCCACGAGAAGGCCCAGGCGCGCCGCCTCGAGAAGGAGCTGAAGAAGCTCAAGGCCTGAGCGGATCGCTCGGCGTCTCGGCGCAGCGCCCACGGCTCGAAGGGGAGGGGCGAGCGCGAAGCCCGCGCCCACGGCGGGTCCGGCCCCGAGGCGCGACGTGCGCTCCCTGGCGCGAGGGCTGCAACGGTGATCCCCATGCGGAAACGGATCACCGAGCGCCGGCTCCTCCTCCTGATCGGCGCGGTTCAGTTCGTCAACGTCCTCGACTTCATGATGGTGATGCCGCTCGGCCCCGACTTCGCGCGGGCCCTCGGCATCCCGAACGCGCGGCTCGGCCTGGTCGGCGCGAGCTACACGGCCGCGGCCGCGCTCAGCGGGGTGCTGGGCGCCCTGATCCTCGATCGCTTCGACCGGCGCAAGGCGCTCGGCGTCGTGCTCGGCGGGCTCGTGGTGGGCACGGCGGCCGGCGCGTTCGCCACGAGCCTCTCGTCGATGCTGGGGGCGAGGATCCTCGCGGGCGCCTTCGGCGGGCCGGCGACGTCGCTGTCGCTGGCGATCATCTCGGACGTGGTGCCGGCCGAGCGTCGCGGACGCGCCATGGGGGCGGTCATGGGGGCCTTCGCGCTGGCCTCCGTGCTGGGCGTCCCGGCGGGCCTCGAGCTCGCGCGGCTGGGCGGATGGAGGATGCCGTTCTTCGCCGTGGCGGCGCTCGGGGCGGTGCTCGCCGCGACTGCGGTCACCCTCCTGCCACCTCTCCGGCGGCACCTCGGCCTGCGCCCGGAGCCCGGCTCGAGCACGGGCGCGCTCCTGCGCCGTCCCGCGGTCGCGCTCGCGCTCGGCGCGACGGCCGCGGTCATGACGGCGCAGTTCGCGCTCGTCCCGAACATCGCGGCCTACTGGCAGTACAACCTCGGCTACCCGCGGGAGCACCTGGGCCTGCTCTTCGTCGCGGGGGGCGCGGTGAGCTTCGCGGTGATGCGGCTCTCCGGCCGCCTCGCCGACCGCTTCGGCGCGGCGGTCACCGCGGCAGGAGGGACAGCCGTCTTCGTCGCGGTGGTGCTCGCCGCCTTCGTCTTCCCGTCCCGGGCGCCGCCGGCGCTCGCCCTGTTCGTGGCCTTCATGGCCGCGAGCAGCTTCCGGATGGTGCCGATGCAGGCCCTCGCGAGCCAGGTGCCCGCGCCCCAGGAGCGCGCCCGCTTCATGTCGGCGCAGTCGGTCGTCCAGCACCTGGGGTCGGCCACGGGCGCGCTCCTCGCGGCGGGCGTGCTCGAGCAGCTGCCCGGCGGCAGGCTCGCGGGGATGGATCGCGCGGCGTGGTTCGCCGTGGCGCTGGCCGCCGCGGCCCCAGCACTCCTGTGGCGCCTCGAGCGGCGGGTCCGTCCCCGCGAGCGAAGGACCCCGGTGCCCGCGACGCTCGCCCCTCACGCGCCCGCGGCTGCGCCCTCGTCCCAGGCTTCCCGGTGACGCCCCGCAGCGGCGGCTCCGCTCGCCCGCGGGAGACGGACCGTGAACCGCGTCCCGCGCTCGGGCGTGGACTCCACCTGGACCGCGCCGCCGTGCGCGGTCACGATCTGGCTCACGATGTAGAGCCCGAGGCCCAGCCCCCGCGTCTGGGAGGCGCGCCGGGGCGAGCCGCGGCAGAAGGGCTCGAACAGCACGGCCATGAGCTCCGGCGGGATGACCGGTCCCTGGTTCAGCACCTCGAGGACCACCTCCTCGTCGCCGCCGCCGACCGAGAGGCGCACCGAGCCGTGCCTCGCGCCATGCTCGAGCGCGTTCGCCACGAGGTTCGACACGACCTGCGCCATCCGCCCCGGATCCCAGGTGCCGCGCCCGTCTCCTTCCAGCGCGAGCTCGATCGCCCGCTCCGGCTGGGCGGCCCGGAGCTCGCCCACGACCGCGCGACACAGCGCGTGCAGGTCCGTCGGCTCGGGGGCGATCGGCAGCCCGTCCTTGAAGCGGCTGTGGGTGAAGTCGAGCAACGTCCCGATGAGCTCGAGCATCCGCGCGCCCGCGCGATCGATCTCGCCGATGCTCTCGCGCACGTTCTCGGCGAGGTCCTCGCGGCGGAGGAGGAGCGAGGCGAGCGCCCGCACCGCGCCGAGCGGGCTCCGCAGGTCGTGGCCGAGGATGCCGATCATCTGCTCGCGGAAGACGAGCGCCCGCGCCAATTGCTCCTGCGCGCGCTGCTGCTCGGTGATGTCCTTCGCCGCGCCGGTGATGCCGACGATCGCGCCGGAGCCGTCGCGCAGCGGCTCCTCCGACACCAGCATGTGATGGACCTGCCCTCGACGGTCCGAGACCTGCAGCTCCTCCTGGATCCGCGCTCCGGTCCTGAGCACGAGGTGGTCGAGGGCGTCCATCCGCGCCGCCTCGTCCGGCGCGATCAGCTCGGCGTTGGTGCGCCCCAGCATCTCCGCGGCGGGGTAGCCGAAGGGCGGGTTGTACAGCCAGCGGTAGCGCAGCCCGAGGTCCCGCTCGAAGAGGGTGATGTCGGAGTGGGCGAGCGCGACGCGGATCCGCTCCTCGGTCTGCCTGAGCCGCTGGTGCACCCGCGCGTTCTCGACGACCTGCGCGGCGCGCCGCACCAGCTCCTCGGCGAGCGCGACGTCCTCCTGTCCGTACCGCCGCCCCGACTCGGAGGTCGTGAGGAAGGTCATGGTCGCGAGCGAGCTCGAGAGCGTGACCGGCACCACGAGCACCGAGCGAACCCCGAGCTGCAGGGCGAGCGCGAGGTACTCGCCCTCGGTCTCCGCGCGGAGCGTGTCGTCGCCGTAGTCCGGGACGAGCACGGGGCGTCCCGACTGCAGCGCCCGCGAGGCCGGGAGCCTCCGCCGGGCGGAGTGATCGAGCGGGAAGCCGCGCAGCGCGGCGGCGAGCGGCGCGCGGCTGGGATCGCGGTGAGCGACCTCCATCCGGCGGACCTCGCCGTCCTCGACGAAGTCGACGATGCACCAGTCGGCGAGCTCCGGGATCGACAGCCGCGCGACCGCGGAGAGCACCTCCTCGTAGTCGAGGGTCGCGGCGAGCGCGCCCACCTTCGAGAGGAGGGACAGCCGTGCGACGAACTTGCAGCTCTGGTCGCCAACCTCCAACGCTCTGCTCCCCGATCGGTGGTGCGCCGGCACCACGGCGCGGCGCTGAGATAGCGGCGCGCGCGCCTCGTCTCCAGTCGACTCGAGAAGAAGGCCCGGGCGGGCGCGCCCGCGAGCCCCAGAAGTCTCGCGGGGCGCCGGCTCCTCAGGGGATCGGCAGGGCGAAACTGGATTTCGTCGTGGAGAGGATCACGTCGCTCGCGTAGCTCTTGATGTTGTGCTCGGCGGCGACGACCGTGCGGGCGAAGCGCTGGTAGTCCTCGATCGAGGTGGCGCAGACGAGCAGGACGAAGTCCACGTCACCCGTGACCGTCCAGCACTGCAGCACCTCCGGCAAGTCCCGGACCTTCTTCTCGAAAGCGGCGAGCAGGTCCTCGCGGGGACGCTCGAGCGCGATGCGCATCAGGACGAAGACGCTGTACCCGAGCGCGGCGGGATCGACCAGGGAGACGTCCCCTTTGATGACGCCCTGCTCGCGGAGCCGCCGGCAGCGCGCGAGGCAGGCGGGCGGCGACAGTCCGATCTTCCCCGCCAGCTCCTGATTGGAAATTCGGTTGTTCACCTGGAGAAACTTCAGGATCTTCAGGTCGATCTCGTCGAGATTCCAGGGGGTTCGGGCCATCGCTTTCCATTCTAGCCGGGCCGAGGCGTCTATGCCTAACCAGCTTCCGTGGACGCGTTGTCGCAGGCTCATTCCGGAAGGTTTCGACCCCTCACAACCGAATGGCATTCCCTTCATGACCGGTCGCATCATCGCCTCGGCTCTTGCGGAGGAGACGAGCGATGAAGGCTGCACGGGCGACGGCGATGGCGCGACTGAACCCGCGGCTCTGGGACTGGACGTGGGGGCGAGCGTGGGAGCAGCAGGACTCCGCGCGCAGCACCCGCGCGCCGCTCGAGCTGAGGCTCGAGCTCACCGACGCGAGGAGCGTGCGCGTCGGATCGGCCCCCGTGGCGATCACCTGCCTCGAGGGTGAGCTGCTCGTCACCTGCGAGGGCGATCTCGAGGACCACGTCGTCGTTCGCGGCGAGACGTACGTCACGCGCCGGCGCGGGCACCATGTCGTCTCGGCGCTTCGCCCGAGCCGCGCGCGCGTCGCCCGGCGGTAGCGCCCGCCGGCCCCTGCACGGCCGGCCGGGAGTACGCCGGTCCACGAACGCCTCGTCTCTCTCGGGACGGGTCCGGAATCTCCGTCGCGAGGCGCGGCTCGAAGCAGGCATGAAGAGCGGGATGACGACGTCGAGCACCGATCACGCTGCTCCGCGCGCGGAGCAGCTCGGCGAGGCGGAGCGGCTCCTCGTCGTGGACGTGCCCGACCGCTGGAGCGCGCGTTGACCCGCCCTCCGAGCGACTTCGACGCCCGGGCGAGGACCTGGGACGAGGACGCCTCCAAGGTGGAGCGGGCGCAGCGCGTCGCCGCGGCGATCGCGTCCGTCGTCCCGTCGCTCTCGGGCAAGGCGGTGCTCGAGTACGGCGCGGGGACGGGGCTCCTCGGCCTCGCGCTCCAGCCGCTCGTCCGCGAGGTGACGCTCGCCGACAGCTCCCGCGAGATGCTGGCGGTCGCAGGCGAGAAGATCGCCTCGGGCGGCGTCCGCAACGCGAGGACGCTGTACCTCGACCTCGCGGCGGGCCCGCCGCCCGACCTGCGCTTCGACCTCGTCTGCTCGCTCATGACCCTCCACCACATCCCCGACACGGACGGGGTGCTGGGCGCCTTTCACCGCTTGCTGGAGCGGGACGGGGTCCTCTGCATCGCCGACCTCGACGCGGAGGACGGCTCGTTTCACGGCCCGGGCTTCTCGGGTCACAAGGGGTTCGAGCGCGCGGACCTCGGGGCGCGGATGGAGCGCAGCGGCTTCCGGAACGTGCGGTTCTCGACCGTGCACGAGGTGGTCAGGGAGACCGCCGACGGCGCGCGCGCCTTCCCGGTCTTCCTCGCGATCGCAGAGCGGGCGTGACCCACCGCGGCGGTACGCTCCGCCGCCGCTCGCTATGATGAGCCGGTGCGCGTCCTCGTGGTCGAAGACGATTCGATGCTGGGCGAGGGAGTGCGGCGCGGGCTCCGGCAGCTCGGGCACGCCGTGGACTGGGTCCGGGACGGGGGCGAGGCGGACCTCGCGCTGGCAGGGGAGCCGTACGACGTCGTCCTCCTCGACCTGGGCCTGCCGGGCAAGGGAGGCCTGGAGGTGCTCCGCGAGCTGCGCCGCCGCGGCCGCAGCGTGCCGGTGCTCATCATCACCGCCCAGGACGCGATCTCGCAGCGCGTCGCGGGGCTCGACGCGGGGGCGGACGACTACCTCGTGAAGCCCTTCGACCTCGACGAGCTGGCCGCCCGCATCCGGGCGGTCCAGCGCCGCGCCAGCGGACGCGCGGATCCCCTCGTCGAGCACGGACCCCTCACGCTCGACCCGGCCACCCACGAGGTCTTCCTCTCCGGCACCCCGGTCACCCTGTCCGCCCGGGAGTTCGCCCTGCTCCACGCGCTGCTCGAGCACCCCGGCCGGCCCATCTCCCGGGCGCGGCTCGAGGAGCGGCTCTACGGGTGGTCGGAGCAGGTCGCGAGCAACGCAGTCGAGGTCCACGTGCACGCGCTCCGCCGCAAGCTGGGCGCCGAGTGGATCAAGACGCTCCGCGGGGTGGGCTACATGGTCCCGAGGCGCATGTGAGATCGCTCCGCCGGAGATTGCTCGTGGCGCTCCTCGCGTCGGCCGCGGCGGTCACGCTCGCCGCCGCCCTGGTGGTCTACCGGATGGCGCGCGAGGAGATCGACGCCGTCTCCGACTACCACCTCCGCCAGATCGCGCTCACGCTGCGTGACCGCGCGCCGCGGGGCGGCGCGGTGGTGGGTGGCGAGGACGCCGAGCTCGACTTCGTCATCCAGATCTGGGACCGCGAGGGGAGGCGGCTGTACCGCTCCAGGCTCGTCGCAGGCCTGCCCGAGAGCGCCGAGCTGGGGTTCGCGACGGTGCGCGCCCGGAGCGGCGACTGGCGCGTCTACTCCGTCGAGCTCGGGGACCTCGTCATCCAGGTCGCCCAGCCCGTGCGCGTGCGGCAGGCGCTCGCGGTCGCCGCGGCGACGCGGACCCTCGCCCCGGTCCTCCTCATGCTGCCCCTGCTCGCCCTGCTGATCTGGAACATCGTCGCCCGGGCGCTGGCGCCGCTGAACCGGCTGGCGGGGGAGGTCGCCTCGCGGACTCCCGCGGCGCTCGAGCCCATCGGCGAGGCCGGCGCTCCGGAGGAGGCCATCCCGCTCGTGCGCGCGCTCAACGATCTCCTCGCGCGCCTGGGCGCGGCGCTGTCCGCCCAGCGCGCCTTCGTCGCCGACGCCGCGCACGAGCTGCGCACGCCGCTCGCCGCCCTGGACCTGCAGGTGCAGCTCGTGGAGCGCGCCCCCGACACGGCGGGGCACGCCGCGGCGCTCGCCGATCTGCGCGCGGGGCTCGGCCGGATGACCCACGTCGTGCAGCAGCTCCTGACGCTGGCGCGCGCGGGGCCCGACGCCGGCGCGGCCCTGGCGGGAGAGCCGGTGAGCCTGTCCGAGCTCGTGGCGCAGGCCGTCGCGGACCACGCGCTCCTGGCGGAGGCGAGGCGGATCGACCTCGGCGCGGGGCAGGCCGCCGAGGACGCCGTCGTGGCGGGAGATCCGGCGACGCTGCGGACGCTGCTCGCGAACCTCGTGGACAACGCGATCCGGCACTCGCCCCCCGGCGCGCGCGTGGACGTCGACGCCGGGATCGAGGCCGATCGTCCCTACCTCGAGGTGTCGGACCACGGGACCGGCATCCCCGAGGCGGAGCGCGAGCGGGTCTTCGACCGGTTCTACCGCCGCGCCGGCTCCGACACGGGCAGCGGCCTCGGGCTCGCGATCGTGAAGGCCATCGCGGAGCGACACGCAGCGCGCGTCGTGCTTCGCGACACGCCCGGAGGTGGACTCACCGCCCGCGTCGACTTCCCGGCCCGCTTCGCGGCGCAGGCGCCATCCGACGCCGGGGCCACGCCGCCGGCGCGGGTACCCGGCGAGGACGGCCGGCCTTAAGCACCCCTTAAGCCTCGCCCCTTACCGTTCGTTCCGAGCCCTCGACAGAAGGGCACGAATGGAAGGAGCAGACATGCCACGCAGATTCATCCAGGGCTCCGCCGTGACCGCCGCGCTCGTCGCGGCGCTCGCCGGCGGCTACCTCTACCGGGGCCGCGCGATGGCCTCGGCCCCCACGGCCGGCGTGGAGCAGCCCGCACCGGCAGTCCCCGTCGCCGCGCCCACCGCAGCCGCGGCGCTGCCGGACTTCAGCGGCATCGTGCAGCGGTACGGGCCGGCGGTCGTGAACGTCAGCACGACCGGCATGGTGAAGACGGCCCAGGCCGGCTCGCCGTTCGGGCAGCTGGATCCGAACGATCCCCTCTACCCGTTCTTCAGGCGCTTCCGGGTGCCGGAAGGCAACGACCACCAGCTCACGCGCGGCCTCGGCTCCGGGTTCATCGTCAGGGACGACGGCGTCATCCTCACCAACGCCCACGTCGTCGCCGGGGCCAGCGAGGTGAAGGTGAAGCTCACCGACAAGCGCGAGTTTCCGGCCAAGGTCATCGGCGTCGACAAGAGCACGGACGTCGCGGTGCTGAAGATCGAGGCGAAGGATCTGCCCGTCGTGAAGACCGGCGATCCCGCGCCGACCCGGGTCGGCCAGTGGGTCCTCGCCATCGGCTCGCCCTTCGGGTTCGAGAACAGCGCGACCGCCGGCATCGTGTCGGGGCGGTCCCGTTCGCTCCCGGGCGAGGGGTACGTGCAGTTCCTCCAGACCGACGTGGCGGTGAATCCCGGCAACTCCGGCGGTCCGCTGTTCGACACCGCGGGCGAGGTCATCGGGATCAACTCCCAGATCTACTCACAGTCGGGCGGCTACATGGGCCTGTCCTTCGCGATCCCGATCGACGTCGCGATGAAGGTCGAGCAGCAGCTCCTCGCCCACGGCAAGGTCGTCCGCGGCCGGCTCGGCGTGACGGTCCAGGACGTGAACCAGTCGCTGGGCGAGTCCTTCGGGCTGCCGAAGACCGGCGGTGCCCTGGTGAGCGCCGTGGAGAAGGGGAGCCCGGCGGCGAAGGCGGGCCTCCTGCCCGGCGACGTCATCCTCGCGCTCGACGGGAAGGAGGTCTCCAGCTCGTCCGACCTGCCTCCGCGCGTCGCCGATCTCCGCCCCGGGACGAGCGCGAAGCTGGAGGTCTGGCGTGACCGCCGCAAGCGCGAGCTCGAGATCCAGGTGGGCGAGGCGAAGGACGCCACCGCGGCCGCCGCGCCCGAGCGCGACGACCACGGGCGGCTCGGGCTCACGGTCCGCCCGCTGACGCCCGAGGAGCAGCAGCAGGTCGGGGTGGCGGGCGGGGCGCTCGTGGAGGACGTCCAGGGCCCCGCCGCCAGCGCCGGCATCCAGCCCGGCGACGTGGTGCTGGCGCTGAACGGCACCCCGGTGACGAGCGTGGAGCAGCTCCGGGGGCTCGCCGCGAAGGCCGACAAGCACGTGGCGCTGCTCGTCGAGCGGGGGGAGGCGCGCATCTTCGTCCCGATCGACCTGGGTTGAGCCGGTACGCGTCCCGCGCACCGCACGCCGAAGCGGCGCGAGAGGTGCGCGGGACGCGCGAGTGCCGATGACGCGAAGGCCGCGAGCAGGAGGCAGTCCCCGCATGAACGCACTCCGAGAGCACTCGACGGGATCGGGATCCTCGCAGCTCGTGATCGTGCTCCACCCTGGCGGGCGGACGCGCCCGATCCTGAGCTGGCTCAGGCAGCTCGTGCCGGCCGCGCTGCTCGTCGTCGCGGCGGCCAACCTGCCCCCGCCCGCGTCGCCCGACGTCATCGTCCTCGACGAGGACGAGATCGCCTCCGGGCCCCTCTCCCTGGCGGACGCGCTGATGCGCCATCAGCGCCACGCCCACGCAACCGATCCCCGCGGAGGAGCGGGGAGCGGGGCGGGCGAGAGGGCGTGACGGGCGTGACGGGCTACGCCGCCGGCGGCGCCGACTTCCACCGCTGGTGCATCCACACCCACTCGGCGGGATGCCGGCGGATCGCCTGCTCCTGCAGCGCGACGCACGCGGCCGTGAGCCGGATCACCTCCGCCTCGCGGTCCAGCGGCTCGCGGTCGTACGGGACCTCGGTCACCTCGAGGCGGTGACCGTCGCCGGGGCGCGGTCCCCGCCGGTGGCAGGTCACGACCAGGACGGCAGCGCCGAAGCGCAGCGCGAAGTCGGCGGCGGCGCGCGGGGTCGCGGCGGGGCGCCCGAAGAAGGGCACGTGGACGCTCTGCACGCCGCGGATGTCCTGATCGATGAGGATGCCGAGCGTGCCGGACTGCTTGAGCAGCCTCAGCATGGCGCGCCCCGTCGCCGGGTCGTCCCGCCAGAACGTCTCCACGTGGTTCTCGGCCCGGGCGCGCGCGACCGTCGCGTCGATGCTCGCGTGCCAGCTCCGCTTGGCGATGACCGCGTTCGGCTGCACGTAGCGGGACAGCCGGCAGGTGAGCTCCCAGTTCCCGATGTGCCCGAGCACGAGGATCACCCCCGTGCCCCGCGCCTGCGCACGCTTCAGGGCCGACACCGCCTCGGCGGTGGCCTCGACGTACTCGTCCATGCGCGGCGCCCAGCTCCGCAGCGTGATCACCTCGCCGCCGAGCCAGCCCAGGTGCACGAGGCTGGCGCGCGCGATCGCGTCGCGCTCGGCGACGTCCAGCGCCGGGAAGGCCGCGGCGAGGCTCGCCCGCATCTCGCGGCGCATCCGCGAGGAGAGGTGCCAGGCGAGCCGGCCGAGCGCGCCGCCGAGCGCGAGGCCGAAGCCGAGCGGCAGCACCGCCAGGGTCCGGACGAACGCGAGGATCACCGTCGCGGGGGGGGGGGGGGGGGGGCGCGGGCGGGGGCGGGGGCCGCCCCCCCGCGCGCCCGCGCCCCGGCCCCCGGCGCGCGCGCCAGCCCCGCCGGGGTCCGGACGACCGCGTGGACCACGGTCGCGCGGGCGCCCCGCCGCGCGCGCTTCCAGCCCGTGACCGCCACGCGGCCTAGCCCTTCGCCTCGTCGGCGGAGGCGGTCGCGAGCTCGTTCGCGGGGCCTACCGTGCGTGAAGCAGGTGCGAGGGCCACGCCGCTGCTGGGCAGCCTCGAGATCCGCTCGCGCGCGAGCCGCCAGGCGTGCTGGACGATCCAGGAGAGCGACCGGTCCTGCCGGATCGCCTCCTCCTGCATCTGCTGGAGCATCTCCTCGGGAAAGTACAGCGACTGCTTCCGCGCGTCGGACATCGCCCCTTGTACGCCGCGAGAGCGGGCAGGGGAAGGGTCGCGGAACGATCGCGCGCTCACGCCCGCGCGCGGAGGTAGGGCAGCCCGTCCATGTACTGGACCTCGAAGTAGCCGCGGCGGGCTCCCCACTGCGCCCACGGCAGCGCCTCGCCGCGGACCCACACCACCGCGCCGCCGGGGACGCTCAGGTGGCGCCGCTGAGTGCGGCACCACGCCGATCGCGACCAGGGCCCGCCCGTCCGGAGGGCATCGACGAGCTGTCTCTGCATCGCCGCGAGAAACGCCGTCACCGTCATGGTC
Source organism: Anaeromyxobacter sp. SG64 (assembly GCF_022690745.1). Taxonomy (NCBI): domain Bacteria; kingdom Pseudomonadati; phylum Myxococcota; class Myxococcia; order Myxococcales; family Anaeromyxobacteraceae; genus Anaeromyxobacter; species Anaeromyxobacter sp. SG64. Next base: position 41,136 of record NZ_JALCZB010000015.1, read on the forward strand.
TCGACTCCCTTCGTCGCGGGTCCGTTCGGCCGCTCACGTCACGAGCTCCGGCTGCTGGGGGCGCGGGCGCGGCCGCTTCGCCGTGCTCACGTGCATGAACGCCTCGACGTCGACGTGGTCGCGCGCGCCGAGCGGCCGGAGCTTCTCGAGGAGCTGGTCGGCCGAGCCGAGGAGGGCGGAGTAGGTGGACCAGTTGGGCTCGGCGTCGTAGGCGAGCTCGAGCCCGAGCCGCTGCGCCACGTCGCAGGCGAAGCGGGGGCGGAGCAGCATGTGGAGCTCCGGCCTCGCGACGAACGGCAGGAGCGTCACGATCGGCCAGAGGGACTCCCGCGCCGCGCTCGGGAAGAGCGTCGCGACCGCGGCGGCGAGCGCCTCGAACCGGGGCTGCTCGGGCGTGGCCGTCGCCAGGAGCTCGAACAGCGCCGCGAAGAACGCCTTCGCCGCGGCCGGATCCTTCAGGCCGTCCTCGAGCGAGGTCCGCTCCGCGTCCCGGTGCAGCGTGCGCACGTGCCGCTCGATCCGGAGCGTCCGCTCGACGAGGCCGCCGACGTCGCCCGCCTCGAGGAGCCGCTCACCCTCGCCGTTCCCGAGCGTCTCGACGAACATCTCGTGGGCACGGCGCCACTTGCTCGCACGCTGCTCGCCCCGCTCCTTGCCTTCCCCGACGTACTTCGGGTCCGTGAACCCCTGCGGGAAGGACTCGACGAAGCGCGCCACGGCGTCGGCGTGCGAGAGCCACGCGCCGGCGCGGCCGTAGCGGCCGGTCTTCGCGTCGAGCGCGAAGCCGGTCAGCGCGGAGAGCCAGGCGTTCGGGCTCGTGGCGGGGGAGAGGAGCGGCAGTGCCATCGGCAGCCGCAGCTTCGTCGCGAAGCGCGCGTCGCTCGTGGCGAAGAAGACGTGCACGGCCTTCTGGTCGAGCGCGACGATCTTGCCGATCCCCAGCGAGGTGTGCTGCACCAGCATTCCGTTCTCGAGGCTGCTCATGTTCGGCTCTTTCCGGTCGGTCCACGCGCTCGCGCACGCCTCTCGACACGCGCACGAGGGGCGCGCAGGGGGGCACGTCGGGGGACGAAAGGGTGGCGCGGGTGAGATCCCGCCGTGTCGCTCACGGCGGCGTGGAGGGCCGGCCGCGTTCGCCGGGTGGATGTCGTATATCACCGCGCGCCCCCGGGCGCTCGTCACGCTGCCGCGGCATTCTGGGCCCCGGGCTCGACTTCTTCGCGCGATTCGACTACCAACGTCCCTTCTCTCCCGCTCCGGGAGGGAAGAAGGTTCGCGCGGCACTCACTGCCGCGCGTTCACAGAGAGAAAAGAGCACCTACAGCAAATGGCAGCCGGTACCGTGAAGTGGTTCAATGACGCGAAGGGCTTCGGCTTCATCACCCAGGCGGACGGGGGCGAGGATGTCTTCTGCCACCACACCGCGATCCAGACGGATGGGTTCCGCTCCCTCGCCGAGGGCCAGAAGGTGGAGTTCGAAGTGACGAAGGGCCCCAAGGGCCTGCAGGCGGCGAACGTCCGCCCGGTCGCCTAGTCGCGTCATCGCGACCCTTCAGGCAATGAGAGCCCGGCCTTTCGAGGCCGGGCTTTTCTCGTTCCGGAGGCGGGCGCCGCGGTGACATCTTCGTGATTCGGGGTGCCTAGATCCCGGGCATGAGCTCCACGCCTCCCCGGGTCCGGTTCCCACGCGACGACGGCTTTCACGCCGAGGTGAAGCGCCGCGCCGGCGCGTACCTCGAGGGCACCGGCCGGGCACGCTGGGGCGGCGGCGCGATGCACGCGAAGACGGGCGCAATCCTGGGCTGGTTCGCGGCCTCCTACGCGCTGCTCCTCCTCCTCGGCGGCACCTCTCCCGTGCTGGCGGTGGCGCTGACTTTGTCTCTGGCGCTCGCGACGGCGGGGATCGGCTTCTCGGTCATGCACGACGCCAACCACGGCGCCTACGCGCGCTCCGCGCGCGTGAACCGTGCGTGGGGCCTGGCGCTCGATTTCGTCGGGGCGAGCTCGTACCTCTGGCGCTTCAAGCACAACGTGCACCACCACACCTACGCGAACGTGGACGGGATGGACGCGGACATCGACGCCGAGCCGTTCCTCCGGCTCGCGCCGTCGCAGCGGCTCCGCCCGTTCCACCGCTACCAGCACGTCTATGGCTGGCTGCTCTACGGCGTGCTGGCCGTGAAGTGGTGGTTCGTGGACGACGTGCGCGACCTCGCGCGTGGCCGCATCGGGCAGCTCCCGTTCCCGCGCCCGCGGGGCGGCGAGCTCGCCGCGTTCCTCGCCGGCAAGGCGGTGTTCCTCGCCTGGGCGGTGGTCGTCCCGGTGCTCGTGTTCCGCAGCGGCTGGGTCGCGCCCCTCTTCCTGCTCGGCGCGCTCACGCTGGGCGTGGTGCTGGCGACGGTGTTCCAGCTCGCGCACGCGGTGCCGGAGGCGGAGTTCCACGCCGCCCGGGCCGGAGATCAGCGGATGCCGACCGGCTGGGCGGAGCACCAGGTGCGCGCCACGGTGGACTTCGCGCCCTCGAACCGGCTCCTGGGCTGGTACGTCGGCGGGCTCAACTTCCAGATCGAGCATCACCTCCTCCCGGACGTGTGCCACGTGCACTACCCGGCGCTCGCCGCGAGCGTGGAGGCGGCGTGCCGCGCGCACGGCGTGCCGCACCACACGCACCCGACGCTCCGCGCCGCGATCGCGGCTCACTACCGGTACCTGCGCGCGCTCGGCCGGCGCGGCGCCGAGGCGGCCTCGGGTCCGCGCGTGGCCGTCCTCGCCGCGCCCTCCTCGTCGTGAGGCGAGGAGAGGGCGACCGGAGTCCCTAAGCAGATGCGGAGGGGCGCTGCGCGTCGCTCGCCGCGAGCTCGGCGAGCGACCGGTCGAGGCGCGGCAGGACCACGTCGTGGGTGTACGGGATGAGGCTCTCGCCGATCACCGCGAGCGCCAGCGCCCGCGGGAGGGCGCCGGCGCCCCGGCGCAGCGCATGTCCGACGAGGCGCCAGAAGTGGAGGCGCCGCGGGCTCACGACGCCGATGCCCCACGCGATCCGTGCGACCGCAGCGAGCGAGCCCTCGGCGGCGCCGGCGTCCGAGGCGGCGCGGGGGCGGAGCGGCAGCTGGTCGATGGCGAGGGTGCACCGCGCGTAGTAGCGCTCGGGCGCGTAGAGCGCCGCCACGAGGCGGCGGTATCCCGCGAGCAGGACCCGCTCGTCCTGGGCAGGCACGAAGTTCGGCCGCTCGAAGGCGTCGCCGCTCCCGTCGCCGCGCAGCCGGCCCTCCTGCTCGAGGCGCCGCCAGAGGCGCGTGCCCGGCATCGCGACGAGCAGCCCGACCATCGCCCGGGGGACCGGGAGCCCGGAGATGAGCTCGAGCTGTCGATCGAAGATGTCCGGCCCCTCGCTGTCGAAGCCCACGATGAAGCCGGAGAACACCTCGAGCCCTGCGCGCGTGAGCGTCTCGACGGCGCGGCCCGGGGGCATGCGGAGGTTCTGGCTCTTGCCGGTCTCCGCGAGCGCCGCGGCGGAGGGCGTCTCGATCCCGAGGAACACCTCCTGGAAGCCCGCCGCGACCATCTCGGCCACGAGCTCCGGCGCGCTCGCGAGGTCGAGGCTCGCCTCCGTGCAGAGCTGGAACGGGAACCCGTGCCGCTCCTGCCAGGCGCGGAGCACCGGGAGCAGGCGGGCCACCTCGCGCCGGTTGCCGACGAAGTTGTCGTCCACGAAGAAGAGCGCCCCGCGCGCCCCGCGCGCGTGCAGCGCGTCGAGCTCCGCCACGACCTGCTCCGGCGACTTCACCCGCGGCACGCGCCCGAACAGCTCGATGATGTCGCAGAACTCGCAGCGGAACGGACAGCCGCGCGAGTACTGCAGGGCGTGATTGGCGTAGCGTGGGAGGTCGAGGAGGTCGAAGCGGGGCACGCGCGCGAGCGCGAGGTCGGGCCGGTCGTCGCCCTCGGGCGAGAGGAGTCGGGGCGCCTTTGTCTCCCGTCCTTCGAGGACGCGCACGAGGAGCTCCAGGCGCCCCTCGGCCTCGCCGCGAAAGACGTGATCGGCCTCCGGGAAGCGCTCGGGCACGAGGCTCGGCCCCGCGCCGCCGGCGACCGTGCGCCGGCCGAGGGCGCGAGCCCGGCGGAGCACCGCGCGCATCGACTCCGCCTGCACGAGCATCCCGGACACGAGGACGGCGTCCGCCCAGCGCAGGTCGGCGTCGTCGAGCGGGGCGACCTCGAGGTCGCGCAGCCGGAGCTCCCAGTGCTGCGGCAGGTGCGCCGCGAGCGTGGCGAGCCCGAGCGGCGGCATCGTCGCCGCCTTGCGGATGAAGGGGAGGCTTCGCTCGAAGCTCCAGTAGCTGCGCGGCGAGCGGGCCTGCACGAGGAGTGCGCGCATGCCGCGATCCTGCGCCGCTCCCGGTCACGGCGTCGTCATCGCGCGTGGGGCGCGGCAGGGTGCCTCGATGGGGTCGCGCGCGGTGCTCGGCTGTCAGCCGCGCGCCGGAGCCCGAAAGCAGCAGCCTCGGCTCACTCGCGGCCCGGGCTTCCGGACGGACCCGTCCCGAAAGAGTCGCCGATGGCGGAGAGCACCGCGTTCACCACGCGGTCACAGCGCGGGGCGAGGAACGTGAACGCCTGCGGGGCCGACTGACCGACCTCCTCGGCGAGCATCTCGCGCAGGGCGAGCCGGGCGCGATGCAGCCGCACCTTCACGTTCTCCTCCGACAGGTCGAGCGCCTCGGCGGTCTCCGCGGTGGAGAGCTGCTCGACCTCCCGCAGCATGAACACGACGCGGTGATCGTCTCCCAGCCGGGCGACGGCTCGCTCCAGCAGCTCGGCGCTCTCCCTCCGCGTGGCTCCGTCCTCCGGCCCCTCGTCGCGCGCGCCCCGGGTCATCTCGTCCACCTCCGCCGAGAGCTCGACGGCAGCGATGCGCTGCCGTCTCGCGAGGCCGTACGCGACGTTCAGCGCGATCCGGGTGAGCCACGTGCCGAACGACGAGGCGCCCTCGAACGTGGCGAGCGCACGGAACGCCTGCAGGTAGGTGAGCTGCATCGCGTCCTCGACCTCGGCCGAGTCGCGGCGCAGCACCGCGCGGATCGTGCGGTACACGCGCTGGTTGTGACGGCGCATCAGGAGCTCGAACGACGCGGTGTCACCGGCGAGGACACGGTGGACCACGTCCGCATCCGAGGCGCCGCTCGCCTCGAAGGCCTTCGGTCGTGCGTCAGCGCTGAGAGCCATGGACCTGCCTCCTTGCTCTCCATACGATGCGCCGGCGGCGCGCGGGTTACACGGGTAGCCGCCCGGGTTGGAAGCACGCCCCGTCAGAGCACCCCCCGGTTGTCACCGGGCCGCGACTGGACCGCCGCCGCGCGGCGGCGTCCGGCGCGGCGCACGGTCCATCGCCTCCTGGAGCTCCTCGACCGTCGCCGGCTTGGTCAGGTGCGCGTCGAACCCCGCCTCCGCGGCGCGCCGCTGATCCTCCGGACGGGCGTATCCCGTGAGCGCGATGAGGAACGTGTCCCGCAGGCCGGGTTCGCTCCGCATCGCCTTCGCCACCGCGTAGCCGTCCATGCGCGGGAGCCCGACGTCGCAGACCACCACCTCTGGCATGAGCTCCCGGGCTCGCTCGATCCCCTTCGGACCGTCGTGCGCCAGGAAGACCTCGTGGCCCTCCATCTCGAGCGCGAGCTGCAGGCTCTCGGCGGCGTCGAGGTTGTCCTCGATGACGAGCACACGGCGGGGGCGCGGAGGTGACGCCGGCGCGACCTCGATCCCCGCGGGCGCCACCGAGAGCGGCAACCGCACGATGAACTCGGTGCCTGCGCCCTTGCCGCCGCTCCTCGCCTCGACCGTGCCGCCGTGCGTCTCGACGAGGCCCTTCACGAGCGCGAGACCGAGCCCGAGCCCGCCGAGGCTGCGATTGAGGGTCGCGTCGGCCTGCGCGAACGGGTGGAAGAGGCGCGGGACCATCGCAGGCTCGATGCCGATGCCGTTGTCCCGCACGCGCAGCACCGCGAACCCCTCGACCGCGTCGAGTGACAGGCGGACCGAGTCGCCTCCGGAGGTGAACTTGGCCGAGTTCTGGAGCAGGTTCCCGATCACCTGCGCGAGGCGCGTCGCGTCGCCTTCGACCCACAGGGGCTCGTCCGGGAGCGCGACCTCCAGCGCGACCTCGCGCGTCGTGAAGAGGCTCCGGTGGTCGTCGGCGGTGCGCTGCGAGAGGGACCGGAGGTCCACGGGCCGACGCTCGACCTGGAGCTTCCCGTTCGCGATGCGCGTCACGTCGAGCAGGTCGTCGACGAGGCGAGCGAGGTGCCCCACCTGGCGGGCGATGATCTGGTGCGCTCGCGCCGCCGCGTCCGCGTCCGCGGGCGCGCGCTCGAGGACGTGGAGGCTGCTCCGGATGGGCGCGAGCGGGTTTCGCAGCTCGTGGGACAGGACGGCGAGGAACTCGTCCTTCCGCCGGTCCGCGTCCCGCAGGGCCGCCTCGGCGCGCTCCCGCTCCCCCACGGCCTGCCGCAGGGCCGCCTCCGCCTCCTTCAGCCTCGTGACGTCGATGAAGGAGACCACGACGCCCGCGACGACGTTGGACGGCGTGCGGTACGGGTTCATGCGCATGAGGAACCAGCGCCCTCCCTGCGCGAGGCCCACCGTGCGCTCGACGGGCTGGAGCGTCGCGAGGACTCGCTTCACCTCCTGGGGCACGTCCTGCGCGTCGAACAGCGCGGCGAAGTCCGAGAGCGGCCTCCCCACGTCGCCGTCGGCGAGCCGGAAGATCGCCGTCGCCGCCGGCGTGAAGCGCGCGATCCGGGACTCGCGATCGAGGAAGATGGTCGCGATCTGCGTGCTCTGGAACAGGTTCTGGAGGTCGCCGTAGAGCAGCTCGAGCTCGTCCACCTTCTTGCTGAGCTCGGTGTTGAGCGTGTTGAGCTCCTCGTTCACCGACTGCAGCTCCTCCTGCGAGGTCTGCAGCTCCTCGTTGGACGAGTGCATCTCCTCGTTCATGGACTGTAGCTGCTCGTTGGACGTGCGGAGCGCCTCGTTCGCGTTCTCGAGCTCCTCGATGGTGACCTGGAGCCGCTCCTGGGTGCTCTCGAGATCGCGCTGCAGCAGCCGGTGGCGCTCCAGGGTCGGGGCGTCGAGCGGCGTGCCGTGCGCGATGGGAGAGGCCTGCAGCTCCTCGAAGACGACGAGGAACAGCGCGTCCGGATCCTGCTCCGTGGGCGGGAGCGGCCGGACGACGAGGTTCAGGCGACGCTGGACGCCCTCCGCCTCGACCACCACGTCCTTGTACGTGACCGGCTTCCCCTGGCGCGCCGCGTTGTGGAGGGCGGCGGAGAGCTCGACGCGGAGCTCGCGCCGGGCGAGGTGCATCAGGTTGGTGGCGGGTGCGCCGGCGCGGGGCGGCAGGAAGTCGGACAGCTTCGTCCCCCAGTAGTACCGGATCTCCCCGCGCGCATCGACCACCACCGAAGGCGGCGCGTACTCCTCGAGCACGATCCTTCGCGAGCGATCGGCGGCGCTCTTCACCTCGGGATCGCCTCGCCGGCTGGGCGGCGCCAGCTCGAGGGGAGGCGCCCGCCGCCCCGGAGGCAGGATCGCCGGACGCCGATCCACCTCGCGCCGCCGGAACACGCGCTCGGTCTTGTCCACGACCTCGAACAGCTCCAGCTCGCGCGCGTCGATCATCTCGGCCTTGCCGAGGAGGAGGTAGCCGCCCGGCCGGAGCGCGTAGTGGAGGAGCCCGATGATTCGCTTCTGGAGGTCGGGCTCCAGGTAGATGAGCAGGTTGCGGCAGGACACGAGGTCCATCCGGGAGAACGGCGGATCCTTGACGAGATCGTGCTCCGTGAAGATGCAGAGGTCGCGGAGGGGCTTCGTGACCGTGTACGTGTCCCCGCGCCTCGTGAAGAACCGCTCCAGCCGCTCGGGGCTCACCTGGCGCTCGACGACGCTCGTGTACTGGCCTCGCCGCGCCTCCGCGAGGGCAGACGCGTCGATGTCCGTCGCGAAGACCTGGAGCTGCGGCGGGCGCTGGAGGCCGTCGCCCTCGCAGAGCAGCATCGCGAGCGAGTAGGCCTCCTCTCCGGAGGAGCAGGCCGGCACCCAGACGCGGATCCCGTCGGCGCCGCGCCGCTTCAGGAGGTCGGGGACGACGATCTGCTCGAGGATCCGGAACGGCGCCTCGTCGCGGAAGAAGCTCGTCACGTTGATGGTCAGGTCCTCGGCGAGGCGGCGGGCCTCGTCGGCGTCGCCCTCGAGCAGGGTCGCGTAGTCACGGACGGTGGCGGTGCCGGTCGCGCCCATGCGCCGGTGGAACCGGCGGAGGATGGTGCTGCGCTTGTACCGGCTGAAGTCGTGGCCCGTCGTCCGCCCGATCACCTCGAGCGCCCGGTGGAGCCCCTCCGCCTCGCCCCGCGCGCTCTCGGGCGGGTGGCGCCGGCGCTCGGCAGCGAGCTCGCCGAGCGCCGCAGGGATCTCGCTCGCGGGGAGGACCTGCTCCACCATCCCCGTCGCGATCGCGGCGGCAGGCATGCTCTCGTACCGCGCGTCGCCGGGGAGCTGCGCGAACGTCCTGCCCCCGTGACGCCTCACGGCGGCGATGCCGAGCGCGCCGTCGGAGCCGGTCCCGGAGAGCACGACGCCGACGGCGTTCTCGCGCTGGTCCTCCGCGAGCGAGGTCAGGAACGCATTCACCACCAGGCGAGAGCCCTTCGGCTCCGCCGGGACGAGGCGCAGGGCGCCGCCCTCGACGACGAGGCCCGTCCCCGGTGGAATGACGTACACGTGGTCGCGCTCGACGCGCTGCCCTTCGCGCACGGTCTCCACCGGGAGCTTCGTGGCGCGGGACAGGATCTCGACGAGGCTGCTCTCGTGCTCGGGAGAGAGGTGCTGGACGAGGACGTACGCCAGCCCGCTGTCCGACGGGAGCTGGCCGAGGAAACGCTCGAACGCCTCGAGGCCGCCCGCAGAGGCGCCGACGCCCACGATGAGGAGACGCTCGCCTTCCCGGGCGCGCCAGTCGGCTTCATGCTCGTCGCTCGGATGGGGCGGTACGGAGCTGCGGTCGGGCATGGGGTCGCCGTCCTCTACCGGCTGTGTAGCAGGTTCGGGTGCCCCCAGCCCGGTAATGGACCCGAGGGGCGTCAGATGGGCCGTGCGGACGTCTGCCTCGGGGAGCGATGGGGCGCGACGAGCGCGCGCGGGGATCGCGCTGGCGTTACGTTCTCCTCGACCGAGCGTTGACGTCCTGCTCGGCGATCCGGCCCCCGCGCCGAGCCGCGTCCGACTCCCGCCTCTGGACCGCTCCGCTGACCTCCACGTCGAGAGGGTCGAGGAGAGACCGAATGGCACAGCGAGCGCGAGCCCCGACCGGCGGGCCGGGCGGTGGTGGTGCGGCGGACCCCGAGCGCGGGCTCTCGAGCCTCGCAGCAGGGTACCGGAAGGCCGAGCCGTACATGGCCGCGTCGAGCACGCTGCTCGCCTCCGTCGCGGTCTTCACGCTCCTCGGCTATGGGCTCGACCGCTGGCTGGGGCACTCCGTGCAGTGGATGCTCGTCGTGGGGGCGGTGATCGGCATCGGGGTGGGGTTCACCGCCTTCTTCACGAAGATCGCGGCAGCGACGCGCGCCGACCATCGGACGTGAGAGTCCGCTGGCGAGAGCCCGACTGTCTCCAAGTCATCGACCGGAACGGCCGCCTCCTCGACGAGGGCATGACGGCGCGGGCGCCCGCGCGCCGCGCTCGCCGCCGCCCTCGCCCGGAGCATCGTGACCCGCTCATGACAACGAGCGCACAGGTAGGACCGTCACGAGGCTCCGCGGCAACGCCGCGGGAACGGGGGAACGGGTGACCTTGTCAGCAAAGCAGTCGCAGTCCCTGCGGGCGGAGCTCGATGCGCTCCGGCAGGAGTACGTGGCGAAGATCGGCGCGCGCGACGCCGACTACATCCGGACCGTCAGGGCGGTCGCGCGGATCTCCCGCGTGGCGGGGCGCCTCCTCATCCACTTCAGCCTGGAGCCGATCAGCTGGGCAGCCGGCGTCTGCGCGCTCGGCACCTACAAGGTGCTCGAGAACATGGAGATCGGCCACAACGTGCTGCACGGTCAGTACGACTTCATGCGCGACCCATCGCTCAGCTCGGCGACCTACGAGTGGGACATGGTCGGCACGGCGAAGAGCTGGAAGCGGGCCCACAACGCCAGGCACCACGTCTTCACGAACGTCATCGGTCGAGATCGCGACTTCGGCTACAACGCCTTCCGCTTCTCCGCGGAGGTGCCGTGGAAGCCCATCCACCTGCTCCAGCCGCTGGTGAGCCCGCTCAGCGGGCTCTTCTTCGAGTACTCCATCGGCGCCTACGACCTCGGCCTCCTCGATGGGCTCGGCCCGCCGTCGAGCGAAGCGGCCAGACGGCGGCGTCCTCGTCGCGAGGTGGCCCGCGATCTCTGGGCCTTCGCGCGAAAGGCCGCGCGGAAGGGGTTCGTCGAGTACGTCTTCTACCCCGCCCTCGCGGGTCCGCTCGCGGTGAAGGTCCTCGCCGGGAACGTGCTCGCGAACGCGCTCCGAAACGGCTGGGCGTACGCCGTCATCTACTGCGGCCACCTCACGGAGCGGACGGCGACCTTCCGCGAGGAGGAGCTCGCGGGCGAGGATCGGGCCGGATGGTACTTCCGGCAGATCGCGGGCAGCAGCAACTTCGAGACCGGGCGGCTCGGCCACGTGCTCAGCGGTCACCTCGGGTTCCAGATCGAGCACCACCTCTTCCCGAACGTCCCCGCCTGGCGCTATCCGGAGATGGCCCCTCGCGTGCGCGCCATCTGCGAGCGCCACGGGGTCCCGTACACGACGGGCTCGCTGGCCTCGCAGTTCGCGAGCGCGATGCGCCGGCTCGTCCGGTTCGCCGTCCCGCCGCGCGAGGAGCGTGGCGGCGGAGCCGTGGCGGCCGCGAGCGCGGCGTGACGCGCGAGGGGGCGCGCAGCTCCGGCTCCAGCTCCCCAGGCGCGCGCTGGCGCGCGTGCGCCCGGGAGGCAGGCACCTTCGTGTCAGCCCTGAACGCCTCGGTCTGCCGGTGCGGCGTCCGCTTATATGCAGGCAGAGGGGAGGGCGATCCATGGCAACCCGGACGAAACGAGAGTCCACGGCGCTCGACGAGCTCAAGGCCGTCAGGGGTGCGCTCCTGGAGCTGGCGCGCGCGCTGCTCAACGCGGCGACCACGACGTTGACCGCCGCCGCGGGAGCGATGACCGCGCTCACGGACGAGGCGCTGCGCAGGGTGCGGACGTCGACGCGGAAGAAGACGGCGTGACGGGGGCGCTTCACGCGCGCTGAGCTTCTCATGCGATTCGAAGGACGATGTCACTGCGGCAACCTCGAGGTCACGTTCGAGACGTCGCAGCGGCCCGAGGCGCTCGCGCCGCGCGAGTGCGGATGTACGTTCTGCCGCCGGCACGGTTCGATCGCGGTGTCGGACCCGGCGGGCTCGCTCGAGGTGCGGATCCGCGACGCCGGGGAGGTCTCTCGCTACCGCTTCGGTCTGCGCACCGCGGACTTCCTCGTCTGCCGTACGTGCGGCGTGTACGTCGCGGCGGTGAGCACGATCGAGGGGGCCACCTACGCGACCCTCAACGCGAACGTGCTCGACGCGCGGGAGGCGTTCACGCAGCGCCCCGTGCCGGTGGCCTACGACGGCGAGGCCGCGGAGGAGCGGCTCGGGCGCCGCCGGCGCGCGTGGACCCCCGCGGTCGTGCGAGGCAGGCCTCGCTGATCCTCTCCGGGCGCGATCCACGCGGTGTCGAGTAAGCTTGGCGCCGGGGAAGGAGAGGACGAATGGACCCGTCGCTGAGCGCGCTCATCCGGCAGCTCGATCTGGAGCAGCTGGAGGTGAACCTCTTCCGGGGCGAGTCGAGACACCTCGGCTCGCCCCGGGTCTTCGGGGGACAGGTGATCAGCCAGGCGCTGGTGGCGGCGGAGCGCACCGTGGACGGTCGCCTGCCGCACTCGCTCCATGCCTACTTCCTGCTGCCCGGCGACGTGACCGCGCCCATCGTCTACCAGGTGGATCGGATCCGCGACGGGCGGAGCTTCTCCGCGCGACGCGTCCAGGCCATCCAGCACGGGCGGCCCATCCTCTCCATGATCGCGTCGTTCCAGAAGCCGGAGCCCGGCCTCGAGCACGCCGCGTCCATGCCGGAGGTGCCGCCGCCGGAGGCGCTCGCGAGCTACCCCGAGTTGGTCGAGCGCTGGCTCGCCGACGCGGGCTCCGTGCCGCCGCAGACCGCCGAGGCGATGCGCACTCCCGGGGCGATCGAGTTCCGGCCCGTCGAGCCGCAGAACCCGCTCCGCCGCGTCCACGGTGAGCCGCGCCAGGCCGCCTGGTTCCGCGCCGTCGATCGCCTTCCAGACGATCCCCACCTGCACCGGTGCATCCTCGCGTACGCGTCGGACTCGACGCTGGCGGGCGCGCCGCTGCGGCCGCATGGCAGGAGCTGGTGGCAGCCGTCGATGATCGTCGCCTCGCTCGACCACGCGCTCTGGTTTCATCGCCAGGCGCGCGTCGACGAGTGGCTCCTCTACACAATGGACTCTCCGTCCGCGCAGTCCGCGCGGGGGCTCGCGCGCGGGCTCGTGTTCGACCGCAGCGGGCTGCTCGTGGCGAGCGTGGCGCAGGAGATCCTGATGCGCGACACGGGCCCGGCACGGTCCGCCTGACGGCGCCGGGATCGACGCCCGAGCCGGAACCCTGCCGCGAGCGCGGTGTTCATGGCGAGAGCCAGGCCATCGCGGCGGCGACTGCCGCCTCCACGCCCGTGCGCAGGGTCGGGTGCAGGACCGGCGCGAAGCGCGGGTTGTGGTTGGTCGGAAGGTCGCCCATTCGGCCCGCGTCCCGGGCCCGCCGGTACGCCTCGGGATCGGTGCCGCCCACGAACCAGAACACCGACGGCACGTGCCACTCCGCGCCGAAGCAGCCGAAGTCCTCGCTCGCCGACGTCGGCTCCACCTCCCGCACGCGTTCGGCGGGGAAGGTCCGCTGGAACGACGCGACCACGCGGCGCGTCGCCTCCGGGTCGTTCCGGACGGCTCCGTAGCGGTCGAGCGGCGTGATCTCCGGCGGCCGGGGCGCCCCGGACGCCGCGGCCTCCGCGTTCACGATCCGCGCGATGGCGGCGAGCACGCGAGCGCGGACGCCCTCGTCGAAGGTGCGGACGTTCAGCTTGATGAGGGCGTCCTCGGGGATGACGTTCTCCTTCGTGCCCGCCTGCAGGGCGCCGATCGTCACGACGGCGGCCTCGGTCGCGGCGAGCTCCCGGGAGACGATGGTCTGGAGGCGGAGGACGGTCGCCGCCGCCATCACCACGGGGTCGATGCTCGCCTGGGGCATCGACCCGTGGGCCCCGCGCCCGAAGAGCCGGATCTGGAGGCTGTCGCCGGCGGAGGTCATGACGCCGGCGCGCCAGCCGAGGACGCCCGCGGAGCCGACCATGACGTGCTGCCCGAGGACGACGGCCGGCTTCGGAAACCGGGTGAAGAGCCCGTCGTCGATCATCGCCTGGGCGCCCGCGGCGATCTCCTCCGCCGGCTGGAAGACCGCGAGCAGCGTCCCCCGCCACGCCTCGCGCGCGCGGCCGAACAGGGTGGCCGCGCCCGCCAGCCAGGCGACGTGCACGTCGTGGCCGCAGGCGTGCATCACCGGGACGACCTTGCCGTCGCGGTCGGTGGACGTGGCCTTGCTCGCGTAGGGCAACCCCGTCAGCTCCTCGACGGGCAGCGCGTCCATGTCGGCGCGCAGCATGACGGTGGGGCCATCGCCGTTGCGCAGCAGGCCGACCACGCCGGTCTTCCCGAGGCCCGCCGTCACCTCGTAGCCCGCCGCGCGAAGCCGCTCCGCCGCGATGCCCGCCGTCCGGGTCTCCTGCATCGAGAGCTCGGGGTGCGCGTGGAGGTCGGTGTAGAGCCGCTCCAGGTCAGGGAGCAGGCCGTCGAGCGGAGTGAGCACACCCTTCGCGCCGAGCGCATGCGCCACGTGCTCCTCCTTTCGACGCGCATCCGCGTCGCCACGGAGTCCCGATCCTTCGGGACAGGTCCGTTCTTCACTCACGGCGCGCGCGTTTGCACGGTCAAAACACGGGTTCGCCGAACGAATCCATCCGAGTCGGAAACGAGAACGGGTGTCCTGGAGTGGGGCATGAGCGCGCGACCGTGCGCGACAAAGCTTGTGTGGATGGTCGAGCGACGACGGATCTGGCGGGTGGTGGCCGTGGTCCTGGCCATGGGCTGCGCGACGGGGGGAAGGCGGGAGGGGCCGGAGGTGCACTCGGTGCGTATCGAGGGCGCGAGGAAACTCGAGGAGGGGGACATCAAGAAGCGTCTCCTCACCGCGGAGAACAGCTGGGTCCCCTTCTCCAAGAAGCAATACTTCGACGAGAGCGCGTGGAAGACGGACCTCCGGCGCATCGAGAAGTTCTATCGGGCGCAGGGCTACTACCAGGCGAAGGTCACCGCCACCGAGGTGAAGCCCCGCGGGCGCAAGGCGGTGGACGTCCGCGCCACGGTCGAGGAGGGCGAGCCGACGCGCATCCGCTCGGTCGACCTCCTGGGGCTCGACGATCTCCCGGAGAAGGACCGGAAGCTGCTGCGCGACCAGGTCGGGCTCGAGGCAGGTCAGATCTTCATCGTGGATCGCTGGGAGGGGCTGAAGGAGAAGCTCCTCCACACGCTTCGAGAGCAGGGCTACGCCGCGGCCACGGTGCAGGGCGAGGTCGAGGTGGGCCTCGACACCCGCGCAGCCGATGTCAGGGTCAGCGTCGACCACGGTCCGCGATACCGGTTCGGCGCGCTGTCCGTGAGGGAGCACACGCCCTCGCGTGTCCCGCCCTGGCGTGTCACCGAGCAGGCCGCGGCGGACACGACGCCGGGCGACTGGTACTCCTTGAAGGCGCAGAGCGTCGCGGAGGCGCGCGTCTTCAGGATGGGAGTGTTCGGGGCCGTGAAGGTGAGCCCCGGGGAGCCCGACCCAGGGACGCTCACCGTCCCGATGCAGGTGGACGCCCAGGAGTCTCGCTTCCACACGCTCAGTGTCGGGGGCGGCATCGCGGTGGACCAGACGAGCCAGGAGGCCCGCGTGAAGTCGACCTACGTCGACCGCGACTTCCTGGGATCTCTGCGCAAGCTGACGCTCGACGCCGTGGTCGGCTACGCCTGGATCCCGACGTTCTATGCGACGAGCGCGTCGGGCGCCCAGAGCGGCGTGGTGGGGAGCCTCGGCGCGGAGCTCGAGCAGCCCAGGTTCTTCTTCCGCGACCTGAAGCTCGACGGCAAGCTCACCGCCGAGCGGGGGATCGAGCCCGCCTACCGCTACTACGGCGGTCGCGCGAAGGCGGGCGTGGTCTACGCGCCGACGATCAACCTGTCCATCACGACCTCCTACAACCTCGAGCTGTATCGGCTCGAGTCCGGGTCCGCCCAGCTGGCCGGCGGCGCACCGACGCTGCTCTTCGGTTGCCCCGAGAACTGCGTCCTCTCCTACGCGGAGGAGCTCGTCGAGTGGGACGAGCGAGATGACCGCCAGGAGCCCCACCGCGGCTACTACCTCGCCCTGGCGTTCCAGGAAGGTGGCGGAATCCTGGGCGGCAGCTTCTCGTACTTCCGCATCATCCCCGAGGCCCGCGGCTACCTGTCCTTCCTCGAGCGCGACAAGCTGACGTTCGCCGCGCGGCTGAAGGTGGGGACGCTCATCCCCAGCAGCGGGGGCGACACGGCGAGCCCCATCGTCTCCCGCTTCTTCTCCGGCGGGAACGGAATGCGCGGCTTCAACAACCGCAGGCTCTCTCCCCAGTTCGTCGTTCCTCGGCCCGGGTCCCCGACCTCCGGCTACACCGTACCGATCGGCGGCAACGGCCTGTTCGAGTCGTCGTTCGAGGTTCGCTACGGTCTCACCGGCGCCCTGGTGCTGGCGGCGTTCGTCGACGCGGGCTTCGTCACGCGCGAGCACATTCGCGCCAGGGCCTTTCGCGACGACATGCTGCTCGCCTTCGGTGGTGGCCTCCGGTACCGGACCCCCGTCGGCCCGATCAGGCTGGACCTCGGCTACCGCCCGGACATCGGCCCGCCGCTGGCGGTGGTTCAATCGCCCGGTACATCGCTCAGCTACCCGAGGCGGTCGAGCTGCTTCGGGATCGGAAGGGGACCCAGCGCCGGAGCCCCCGAGGGCCCGTGCGTCATCCACATCTCCATCGGAGAGGCCTTCTAGCGCGACGCACGCCCGCCGGCCGGGCTGGCCCCCACGCGCTCGCCGCGGTTCCGGCCGGGACCCCGCGCCCCTAACGTATGAATGAACGGTTCTGTTCGGGCGAAGGGGCGGAGCTTGGCCTCAGGGACGTCGAGGAGCGGCGAGCCACGGAGCACGCGGCGGCGCCGGTGGCTGTGGCGGCTGGGGATCGGGGCCCTGTCGCTCGTCGGCGTCGTGCTCGTCCTCGTGCTGGGCGCGCTCGCATACCTCGCGACGCCGGCAGGGGGAGAGCGGCTTCGAAGGATCGTCCTCGAGCAGGCGAACGCCGCCATCGAGGGCACGCTCACCGTTCGAGAGCTCTCGCTTCGCGGCGGGCACCTGATCCTCCAGGGGGTGGTGCTCCGCGAGCCGGATGGCGGGATCGTCGCGCGGGTCTCCGAGCTCGAGGTTCGCCTCCGGCTTGCTGAGCTCGTCCACAAGCGCATCGACGTGACGCTCGTCCGCCTCGACCGGCCGGAGCTTCAACTCCGCCAGGATGAGCGCGGGAGCAACCTTCAGCGGGCGATCGCGGCGCGGAACCCGACGCCCGAGCCCGAGGGGGAGAGCCAGAAGAGCAGCCTGGGCTTCGTGGTGGAGGACCTCCGGATCGTCCACGGCGTCATCGACGTCGTGCAGCGCTCCCCGGATGCGTCCCGTCACGTCCACCTGGACGACCTGGGAGCAAGCGGCTCGGCCTCGCTCGTTGGAGATGCGCTCCGCGCGCAGCTGGAGATCACGGCCGGCGTCGCGGCTCCCTTCGAGGGTCCCTTTCACCTGAGCCTCCACGCCACGGGCGCGGGTGAACGGAAGGACGCGCGGCTCGGGCTCGAGCTCGGGACCGCGAGGCTCGTAGCCATGGCGCACGTCGAGAGCGAGACCACCGCGGACGTCCAGATCGAGTCGCTCGTCATCCCGCCGGAGATCGCCGACGCCTTCTCTCCGGGCTACCCGCTCCGCGCGGACGCCTCGCTCTCGGCGAAGGCCGTTCGGAAGGGCGATGCGCTCTCTCTCCGCCTCGACGCCAGGGCCGCCTCGGCGACGGTGCGGGCGGACGTGACGCTCGACCTCGTGGCGAAGACCCTCCACGAGGCGACGGTGACGGTTCGCCACGTGGATCTGAGCGAGCTCTTCCGCGGCGGTCCCTCGTCCGACGTGGCGCTGAACCTGGTCGCGTCGGGGGGAGGAACCTCTCTCGAGGATATGGCCGGCCGGCTGGAGCTGACCGTGCCCCCCTCGTCGATGGCAGGGGAGACCATGGGTCCGGTGCGCGTGCTGGCTTCGGCGAACGATGGCGAGCTGCAGCTCTCCGAGCTGCTGGTCAACGTGCCCGGACTGCGGATCGAGGCGAGAGGGCAAGGACGAAAGGAGCGGCTGGCCTTGGGTGGAAAGCTCGTGGCCAGAGACCTCGAGGCATTCGGCCGGACGCTGGGCAAGCTCGTCGGCCCCGGAGCGCGCTCCATGAAGGGCCGCGGATCAATGGGCTTCGCGATCGGGGGTTCGGTCGAGCACCCATCGATCACGGCGCACGGCGGCTTTCCGTTTCTCGCGTATCAGAAGAGCACGGTGGCCGGTCTCGCGCTCGACCTGAACGTTCCGGACTTGAAGGCGCCGACCGGGGTGAGGACGCGCCTCGCCGCGAGGAGGCTGGCGCTCTCGCCCGGGAAGGTGTTCCGGGCGGTGCACCTCGCGGTGGAGGGGCGTCGCCAGGACCTCACGCTGGACGCGGCCGTGCACGGCTACGCGGAGCTGAGCCTCCGTGCGCAGGCCACGCTCTCCCGGGATGGGCGCGGTGGGACGTTGACGGCGCTGTCGCTGGGTTACCCGGAGGCCCAGTGGTCCCTCGTCGCGCCGGTCCGGCTCGAGTCTCGCGCCGGCTTGCTCTCGGTCTCGCCGTTGACCTTGAGGTCCGGTCAGGAGGCCATCTCGTTCAGGATGCTGAAGCGCGGAACGAAGCTCGACGCGTCACTCGATCTCCGCTCGCTCGATCTCGGGAGGCTCCCGAAGGCCCTCGTCGACCCTGCGCTCGCGGTGGGCGGGGTCCTGGATCTGGAGGCGCGTGTGAGCGGCCCGAGCTCGAAGCCGGAGGCGAAGGCGCGGGTCGACCTTCGGGGCGGGCGCTTCAAGAGCTATCACGACGTCGAGCTTCACCTGGATGCGTCGTACGCCAAGGACCAGGCGAAGGGAACGCTCGCCGCAAATGGCGAAGGGATCAGGCTGACCGGCGCCTTCGACGTCCCCGTGAAGGCGCTTCAGGAGGGGCGGCACGTCCCCGTGAACGTGGACATCCGGATGGCCGAGCTGCGCCTCGACGAATCGCTGCGGAAGCTCGGTATCGAGAAGCCGATCTCCGGGCTCGTCTCGGCGGAGGTCTCGCTGAGAGGGACGGCGGACGACCCCAGGCTGAAGGTCGCGCTCGAGGGCCGCAGGCTGCGGGTGAAGCAGCTCGCGGCCTCGGAGCTCGACGTCGTCGCGAAGAGCGCAGACGACGGCCGGCTCGGGCTGCGCGTGGACCTGGGGATGGAGGGAGAGAAGAGCTTCATCGAGCTCGCGACGCCGTTCACGCTCGGCCAGCTGATCCGCCAGCCGCCCACGCTAACCGCGCTCATGGCGGCCGAGGTCCGGCTCGAGGCGGACGTCCGCGAGGTTCCGCTGAAGCTCCTCGCCGAGGCCGGAGTGAGTGACCGCCCGCTGGATGGCACGCTGAGCGCGCGGGTGCACGTGACCGGCTCGGCCAGGACTCCTCGCGGTGAGGTCTCCATTCGCGGGCGAGGCCTCGCGACGCGGGGCGTGACGCCGCTCGATGCCCTCTTGCGTCTCCAGCTCGGAGACGAGCTTCAGGCCGAGGTCCGGGCCGAGCGGGAGCGAAAGTCCATCTTCACGGCCAGGGCGCGCGTCCGCGCCGATCCGAGACAGCTACAGGACCGCGGCCGCCTGGCCGAGACGCCGCTCTCACTCGAAGCGAACCTGGGTCCGCTCTCCTTGTCCGAGGTTCAAGCCGCCACGCAGCCGGTAAACGAGGATCCTGCACAGGCGCCTCCGCGAGTTCGCGGCACGCTCACGGGCCGGCTCGGCTTGAGCGGCACCCTCCACGACCCGCGGCTGACCCTCCGGATGAATGTGGACGGGCTCGGCGCAGAGAGCGGGCCGGATGGACAGGTGGCGGTCGCGTTGGACTATGCGGGAGCGAAGGAGCTGCTCGACCTGTCGCTGAGGTCCAAGAACGGGGGCGCGCTGAACGTCGCGGCCACCGCACACGTGGACCTCTCCTACCCCGCCGTGGGTCGGACGGAGCGGCTCGACACGGCGCCGGTGGTCGCGACACTCCAGGCGAAGGACTTCGACCCGGCCTTCCTCTCGAACCTGAGCGGCGCAGTGGAGAAGGTGGGCGGACTCGTGTACGCGGATGCCCGCGTGAGCGGGACGCTGGGTGCGCCGACGGTGAATGGACGGCTCGAGTGGAAGGATGGCCTCGTCTTCACCCGAGAGAACGGCGAGTTCACGAAGGTTCACCTGCTGGCAAGGGGAGACAACGACCGCATCGAGCTACAGGACCTGTCCGCCACGGCCGGAGGCGGCACCGCGAAGCTCTCGGCGCAGGCCACGCGGACCGGCAGCAAGGCGTTCAAGCTTCACGCCGAGGCAGCTCTGGACAAGTTCCCCGTGGTGACCCAGGGGCAGGTCGCCGCGACGCTGTCGCTCCGGAGCACGGCGGACGGCAACGTCTCCCCCACCGACGTGACCATCAGGAACCTCAACATCCCCGAGGCGCACGTGGTCCTCCCCGACGTGCAACGAAAGGACTTGCAGAAGCTGGACGATCCTCTGGACGTCGTCTTGACGATGAACGGGAAGCCGGTCCGTGGCACGAAGCGCAAGGCGCCAGCGGGAGCGAGCGGCGAGACGGGGCTGGTTGCCTCGCGGGAAGCAGGGACGGGATCGACCGGCTCGGGGCGCGCGGGGACGCAGCTCACCGTCCTCGTGAATGCTCAGAGAAACCTGTGGGTCAAGGGCAACGACGTGAACATGGAGCTCGGATTCTCCGACGGCTTTCGCATCGAATACGCCTCGGAGCCGAAGCTCTTCGGGGACCTGAACGTGATCCGGGGGCGGCTCGAGGTGTTCGGGCGGCGCTTCGACCTGCAGCGCGACTCGAAGGTGTCCTTCAAGGGGCCGGCGATGGCGCCGGGCCTGAACGTCTCCGCCATCTACAAGAACGAGATCGAGCAGGTGACGGTGCACCTCGACGTGCGAGGCGAGCCCAGCAAGCTGCAGCTGCTGCCGACCTCGGAGCCGCCGCTTCCGGAGACGGAGATCTACACGCTGCTCGCGACGGGCCACACGTCTCTGCACCGGGGGACGGGGAAGACGTCGACCTCGGGAGAGGCCGCCTCGCTCGTGGGCTCCTTCGCGGCCTCCCAGCTCAAGACGACGCTCTCCAGCAAGCTCCCGCTCGACGTCCTCTCCATCGAGGCGGGAGACAGCGGCGTCGCAGGCACGAAGCTCGAGGCCGGCACCTACGTCAACGACCGCTTCTACGTGGGCTTCACCGGCCGGATCGGCGCGGACCCCACGCGCGGGGAGAACTCCAACCAGGTGGACCTCGAGTATCAGCTCTCGAAGCGCTGGAACGTCAACGGCAGCTACGGGGACGCGCGCGCGGGAGAGGCCAGCGTGAACTGGCAGAAGGAATACTGAGCCCAGTGCGGACGTGAATGATGCGCGGTCACCGTGCCCTGTACCGAAGGAGCGCGGTTCCGCTCATCCCGTTGCCGCGCCCGGCCCACACGGAGCCGTCCGGGAGCGCCGCGAGACCGCCGTACCAGGTGGAGACGAGCTCCCACGCGTGAGCGGCATCGGCCGCCCGGTGACGCCAGGTGCCATGGGCGCCGGAGAGGAACGCGTCGCCCGCTGGCGTCAGCACGAAGTACCACGCACCCTGCATTCCGGAGTCCTCGATGGCGCCGTCGCGTGCGACACGGACGACGCGGCCGGGCGTGAGGACCGGGTCGCGACCGCCGCACCCGGAGGTCCTGCCCCAGGCCCACGCGCCACCGGCGCCGTCGCCGACCACTCCCGACACGCGCCAGTCGCCGAGCGAGATCTCCCTCGCGACGCCGCCGACGACCTGGAAGAGCGACGACGCCGACGTGCAGCCACCCGTTGACCACGCCGCGGCGGCCCAGATCTCTCCCGAGGGCGCGATCCAGACGTCCGTCGGAGGCCTTCCGGTTGGAATCGGAAGCGACACCGGAGCGCCCCATTCCCCTGGCTGGCGCCTCTGCACGTCCCATCGGTCGGGAGCGGCAGCGGTCGCCAGGGCGAGCGAACCGTCGGCACCGGGGAGGAGCTGGGCGCTGGCGGGGAACGCGAGAGGCGCGACGGAGCTTCCATCCCATCCCACCAGCGACAAGACTCCTGCGGCCGAGATGTCCGCGAGGAGCTGATCGTCGGGCGCGGCGCCGCGGATCCAGTCGAACGCGTGGTCGAAGAACATGTAGCCGTACTTCTCGTACGTGGTCGGCTCGATCAACGACGTCCAGGACGACCCGTCGAAGTGCGCGAGCCCGTTCCCTCCGACGAGCAGGTCGCTCGCGCCGCCGCCGCCGATCGCAGCGGTGGAGTGGCGCGACAGTGAGAGCTCGGTGGTCCATCCGGCTGTGGCGAGCCGGTCGATCTCGGGGCCGCAGGAGCTGTACAGCCGGCCATCCGCGGCGACGCGGTAGCTGCCCAGGCCGCACCATGCGGCATTCGGCGGGAGGGGCAAGGGCGAGAACCCGTTCGGACCGTACGTTCCCGAGTCGAGGACGACGCGATCCTCCAGGACGCCACGCACGCTCAGCCAGTCGCCGCTTCCCTGGTACACGACCCTGCACCCGTCGCGCTCGCAGCGCGTGAGGGTCCCGACGCCACCCGATTCGCCGCCGGCGAAGGCGCCGCCCGCCGGGTCCGCGGCGATCCCCGCGAGATAGACGCCCGGCGGCGCGGCCACGGTGCTCCACCCGGCTTCCGACCGGTGGAGCGCCGCGCTCGTGGTGGGTGACGCCAGGGTCGTACCGACGGACCCGGTGATCCACGCCTCGGTACCGCGGACGCTGAGCCCTCCAAAATAGAGCATGCTCTCCAGCCGCTCCGCCACGAGCGCCGTTCCATCCCACCGGTACACGGCCGGATCGGCGTACCCAAGCGATGTTCGGCGCGCCGAAGGGAGCGACGCGCTGACGAGGATGTCCGAACCCGCGCCGCCGTCGATGACCGGCCAGGCGACCGTGGCGAGCTCGGGGCGCAACCAGCGTCGCCCGTCCCACCGGTAGACCACCTCCTCGAATGCACGCGACTGGCGATACCCGACGACCCAGACGTCGTCCGGGCCGTTCGCTGCGATCCCCGTCCACCGGACGTTCGCGGAGTCCGCGGGTGGGCAGATCGGCCCCCATCCCGCGGCATCCCTGCGCAGGATGGCGTTGTCGTAGGAGACGGCGTACAGCGAGCCGTCCGCTCCAGCCGCGACCGAGACGAGCAAGGCGCCCTGCGGGTAGTTCTCCCAGCAGAGGTCGCCCGCACAGAGCGCGAAGGTCGATGCGAGACCGCTGCTCCGGGGCAATGGCGCGATCGTCGGCGCGCGGCACGTGACGCGAGCCGGAGCGTTCGCGGGAGCCTCGACCGGGACGAGCGCTACCGGAAGCGCGCCGGGGATCGGGGCCATGTGGCCGACCTCGATGGCCGGAGCATCGGGCTGCGCGCCGGCGCCCTGCTCCGGTGGAACCGTCGGTCCAGGGGTACCCGCGTCCGGCGGCACCGACGCGCCCCCGGCGCGGTCCCCCGAAGCGTGCGGTCCACAGCCGTGGAGCAGCCCGACCACCACGAGCGCGAATCTGGGGTGCATGCCGAAAACGTAAGATTCACGATTCGTGCGTGAACTGTCTCTGCTGGGCAGCGCCGCCCTAGGCGGAGGCCATGACGAATGCTCGGTACGCCGAGACCTTCCACGTCCACCGCATGCTGCTGGCGCGGCCTGCACCCTGATCCGTTGGGGGCTCGGTCCAGGAAGGGCAGCCAGGCCGCCGCACCCGCCGTAGTGATCGAGTCACCAGGGCTCCAGGTGCGCCGGGCGGAGGTGCACGCTGCGGCCAGGACGCCGGGGTGCTACTCCAGTGGTGGCATCACGATCCAAGGCACAGACGATGGCGGCCGGCAGCACGACATCGGAGCGCGTCTCCACGTACTGCGCGCTGTGCGTCTCGCGCTGTGGCGCGATCGCGACCGTCGAGGGGGGGCGCTTCGTCCGCCTCGATCCCGACCCGTCGCATCCCACGGGTCAGGCGCTCTGCGCGAAGGGCCGGGCCGGGCCAGAGCTCGTCCATCACCGCGACCGCCTGAAATACCCGTTGCGGCGCACGCGTCCGACGCGCGGCTCAGCCACGCGACCGCGACCATCGCGGCGCAGAAGCGCGGGGCACGTCTCGTCGTGGTCGACCCCCGGCGCACCGAACCGGCTCGGCGGGCCGACGCGTGGCTGCAGGTGCGCCCCGGCACTGACGGCGCGCTCGCCCTGGGGATCGCCGGGGTGATGATCGAGCGCGGCTGGTTCGACGAGCCGTTCATCCGTGAGTGGACGAACGGCCCGCTGCTCGTTCGCTCGGATACGGGCCGCCCCCTCACCGAGGCCGACCTCTCGGAGGGCGGGGACCGGGGACGCTACGTGGCTTGGGATCGGCCTGCCGGCCGCCCCACCGTCTACGATCCCGCCCGTGGACGGTACGAGGTCGACTCCGCGGACCTCGCCCTGTTCGGCGAGTACGCGCTGGAGACGCCGGCGGGCGGCGTGCGCTGCCGGACCGCCTTCGATCTCGCGGCCGCGCTCTGCCGCACCTATTCGCCGGAGCGAGTGGAGTCGATCACCGGCGTCGAACGAGGTGAGGTCGAGCGCGCAGCGCGGCTCCTGTGGGAGGCGAGGCCCCTCGCGTACTACGCGTGGAGCGGCGTCGAGATGCAGACGAACGCGACCCAGATCGCGCGCGCGATCGCGCAGCTCTCCGTGCTGACGGGCAGCTTCGATGCACGGGGCGGCAACGTGCTCTTCCCCGCAGTCCCCACGCCCGCCGTCGGGAGCACGCCGGAGCGCCGCGCCGTGGGGCTCGGCGTCGCGGAACGCCCGCTCGGCCCGGCGCGATGGGGATTCGCGACCACCGACGAGCTGTACCGCGGCATCCTCGACCGCAAGCCCTACGCGGTGCGAGGCCTCGTCGGATTCGGCGCCAACCTCCTGCTGTCGCACGGCGACGTCCTGCGCGGGCGCGGGGCGCTGGCCGCGCTCGACTTCTACGTCCACGCGGACCTGTTCATGAACCCCACGGCGGAGCTCGCCGACATCGTCCTGCCGGTGGCGAGCGGATTCGAGCGCGAGGCGCTCAAGCTCGGCTTCGAGGTGAGCCCCGAGGCGCAGTCATTGGTCCAGCTGCGCCGGCCCGTGGGCGCGCCCCCCGGCGAGGCCCGTTCCGATACCGAGATCGTCTTCGACCTCGCCGTCCGTCTCGGTCTCGGCAAATACTTCTGGCAGGGGAACATCGACGCGGCCTACCGCCACCAGCTCGGGCCCTCGGGCCTCTCGCTCGACTGGCTGCGCGACCACCCCGAGGGTGCGCGCGTCGCGCTCGAGACGCGCTACCGCAAGTTCGCCGACGAGGTCGACGGTGTCCCGCTGGGCTTCAACACGCCCACGCGCAAGATCGAGCTGTACTCGGAGACCCTGCTTGCACACGGCTATCCGCCGCTGCCGGAGTACCAGGAGCCGCTGGTCGGTCCGGCGTCCCGTCCGGATCTCGTTGAGCGCTATCCGCTGATCCTCACCTGCGCCGGGATCTCGCGCACGTCCAGCCGGGCGATCGCGGCTTCAAGTCGGTCGGCGGTGCATCGGGATCGCCCGGGTGGGTCGCGATGGGGATCGGCTTGCGGCGCTTCGGCGTTGTAGCTACAACACCGACTGTTTGCTGCTGTCCTTGGCGCGTACCCCCGCGAAGGAGAGGCCGAACATGAAGAAGCCGAGGATTCTCGTCACCGCCGCCGCGGGGCACACCGGCACGTCGCAGCTCCGCCATTACGTCGAGGACTACCGGCGAAACGCCTTCGCCGTGAACGCGCCGACGGACGCCGTGGCCTCGGTGGGCGGGCGAGCGCCGGAGGAGTTCGAGTCCATCGCGAGGCGCTACGCCACGTCCCGGCCTGAGGCCAGGCGCACCGTTCTCCGGGCGGCGAAGGCGCTCTGGAACTTCACCCGCATCCTCCTCACCCCACCGCTCGACCTGGATCGCATCGACCGCGTCCAGGGACACCCGGGGCTCGAGACGAGCGAGCTCGCTGGTGACTCGCGGATCTGGCGAGCCACGCACGCCACGACGCAGCTCGCCGTACGGGCGGCGCCATGACCCCCGCCGTCTCCCCGACCAGCGCATGACCGCACGAAGCTCGATCGACGCCTCGAGCGCCGCGGCCGAGGCCACCCGCTGCGTCGCGCTCCGCGCGCGCAGGCTCTCCCGCCTCGTGACCAGCGTGTTCGAGGAGGCGCTCCGCGGGCATCCCATCACGGTCGCCCAGTTCACGCTCCTCGGTGCGACGATCCTCGAGGGGCCGCTCCGGCCGGCGCGACTCGCGCGGATGCTGGATCTCGAGAAGTCCACGCTCAGCAGGAACCTCCGACTTCTGGAGGCGGCGGGGCTCGTCCGGATCGCGGGGCTGGACTCGGGCGGCCAACGCATCGAGGCGACGGAGCGCGGCAGGCGCGCGCTCGTGGAGGCCCTGCCCGACTGGCGAGCGGCCCAGGAGCGTGCAGTCGCCGCGCTCGGCGATGCCGTCGTCGCGCGACTCGACGGGATGATCGCGGCCCTCGGCGGCGAGCGGGCTCCTGAGGGCAGGGGGCGCGGCGGGAGGCTCCAGGCCCGAGCTTCGAAGGCACGGTTGTAATCTTCCGAGGGGTCGTCGGACGATCGCGCATGACCGGAACAGCGGAACGAGCAGGGCGCGGTGTGGCCCCACGAGAGGACTCCTTCGTCCGGTGGGTCTCGGAGCTCGCCCGGGTTCACTCGCGTGGACTCGCCGCTGCTGCCCGGAAAGAGGGGCTTGCCGCCGACGACGCGCTCGACGCGGTCCAGGAGGCATTCCAGACGTTCCTCCTTCTCCCGCAGGCGCGCTCGCTCGTGGAGGAGCCCAGGGAGTCGGCGAGCCTGCTCGGCGTGCTCGTCCGGAACGCCGCGCGGAACATGAGGCGGCGCCACCACCGCGCGCTTCGGCACGAGCCGATCGAGGACGAGCCCTCACTTGCCGCCGACGAGGTGTCGGTGGACGAGGCGATCGAGCGCGCCGAGGAGCACGTCCGACTGCTCGGCTGCGTGAACCGCCTCGCGGAGATGCAGCGTCGGGTGGTGAGGCTACGGATGCTGCAGGAGCTCTCGGGGCTGGAGACAGCGGAGCAGCTCGGCCTCGAGCCCGGGCGCGTGGCGGTCCTCCTCCACCGGGCGAAGAAGGCGCTCCTGGAATGCCTGGTCTCGTGAGGCGCCGGGCGGCCGGGCCGCGCGCACGGCCCGGCGTGTCCGTGGTCCGGGTTGGTCAGGCCGCCGCAGTGGCTGTGTGGAGGGCTTCCGCGATCCGCGCCTTGGGCGTGAGTCCCACGATTCGTCTGAACTCCCGTCCGCCCCTGAAGATCAGGAGGCACGGGATGGAGGAGACGTCGTACCGCCGCGCCAGGTCGGGGTTCTCGTCCACGTCCACCTTCACGACCCTTGCGCGTCCGGCGACCTCGCGGGCGAGCTCGTCCAGTGCCGGGGCGAGCGCGCGGCAGGGCCCGCACCACCGCGCCCAGAAGTCCACCAGGACGGGCTCCTTCGCGTGGAGCACCTGGTCCTCGAAGTCCTCGCCGCCGTGGATGGCATTCGTCGTTCTCTCCTTCGCCATGTCTCGCTCTCCTTGCTCGTCGTCCGGCGCGGCTCCGCGCCTCCATCCGTGAGGTGTCCAGCCCGGCGGAGATTTCGAGCCGCGAGTCTCGATGCGGGCGAAATGCGCGCGCGGTTCGGCACCTGTCCTGGGACGGAGGAGTGCAGACATGGCGAAGGTCGCGATCGTGGTGCTGGCCGGGACGGAGACTCACGAGGGCCTCGGGCGCGTGGTGAACGCGCTCGAGGCGGCGAAGGAGCTGAAGGAGGGGAACGACGACGTCCGGATCGTCTTCGACGGCGCGGGAACGGCGTGGGTCCCGGAGCTCGCGAAGAAGGAGCACAAGGCCCACGGCCTCTACGCGGCGGTCGGCGATCGGATCGCGGGCGTCTGCGCATACTGCGCGGGCGCGTTCGGGGTGAAGGAAGCCGTGGTCGCGCAGGGCGTCCAGCTCGCGGGCGAGTACGAGGGCCACCCCAGCGTGCGGCGGCTCGTCCACGACGGGTACCAGGTGATCACGTTCTGAGCCTCCCGTGGCGGTCAATCGCCAAAGCGGAGGACATCGGGCGCCTCTGATGCGGAGCGCGACGACGACGGGCGGTGACGCTGAAGGCCATGCAGCGGGGCTCGAAGACTCCGAGCTCGTCCGGCGGGTCCGCGCCGGCGACCGTTCGGTCTTCGCCGGGCTCGTGCGACGGCACGGCGGAGCGCTGCTTCGCTTCGCGCGCCTCTTCGTCCGTGAGAGCTCCGCGGCGGAGGAGGTCGTCCAGGACACGTGGATGGCCGTCCTCGAAGGTCTCGACGACTTCGAGGCCCGCGCCTCGTTCAAGACGTGGCTCTACCGGATCCTTGCGAACCGGGCGCGGACCCGGGCCGTCCGGGAGGGGCGGAGCGTACCGTTCTCCGCGCTGGCGGAGACCGGGAGCGATGAGCATGCCGTCGCTCCCGAGCGGTTCGACGCCGGGGGGATGTGGCGCGACCCTCCGGTGGGCTGGACTGACGAGACCCCGGAGCGGCTGGCCCTCGAGGCCGAGACGCGCGCGGTGATGGCGGCAGCGGTACAGGCGCTCCCGCCTGCGCAGCGCGCGGTCCTCGTCCTGCGAGACGAGGATGGCCTCGAGACGAAGGAGATCTGTAATCTCCTGGATCTCACGGTGACGAACCAGAGGGTGCTGCTCCATCGCGCCAGGACGCGCGTCCGGCAGGCACTCGAGGCGCACATGCGGGGCGGACGCTGATGCTGACGTGCAAGGAGATCACGGAGCTCGTCACCGAGTATGCGGAGGGGAACCTCTCCTTCATGGACCGGATCCGGTTCCGGATGCACATCGGCATGTGCCGCAACTGCCGCCGTTACGTCCGCCAGGTGAAGGCGACCGCGGCCGCGCTCGGCATGCTCCCTCCACCGGAGATGTCTCCGGACCTCGAGCAGGAGCTGCTGCGCCGGTTCGAGAGATGGAAGCAGACGCGCGGCTCGTGATGGCCATCTCGGTCCACGTGCAGATGAGCACCGGGAGGGCGTCACGTCGAGAGCGCCGCGATCCAGCCCTGGTCGAACCATGACACCAGGGCGGCGAACGCGGCGGCGGCAGGATCCTCGCGCTGCCCGAACAGGGCGCAGACGCTCGCGAGCGGGTCGCCCGCCCGGGCGGCGTCGAGGGCCCTCGCCTCGTCGAGCTCGATCCGGCCGTGGAAGACCTCGAACCCCTCGCGCCAGACCACCACGGCTGTCGGAATTGCGATGGGCGCGTCCGGCTGCTCGCCGTCCTCGAGACGGCGCCAGAGCGTGGCCGCGTCGTGCCCGAGGGAGAGGACGCGGAGGGCGGGGGGGAGCACGAGCCTGGCGTCGAGGAATGCGTCCGGTCCCAGCACGGCGAGCGCGTCGCGCGCGACCGGCGTCGCGGGCGCCTCGAAGAAGACCTCCGCGCGCGCCCACTCCAGCGCCGCGAGATCAGCGAGGTCGGCGCGCTCCGGAGCCGGGGAGCGGCGCAGGAACGCGGGAAGGCGACGGCCGAACTGGCCGAGGTCGGGCCGATCGGAGGGGTGCTCGCGCGCGTACGTGTCGGCGACCTCGAGGAACCGCTCGTCGCCGAGGAGCGCGGCGAGCTTCGGGTAGTCCTCGCGGAGCGCGTCGGTGAGGCGCCACAGGTACATGTCGGCGTAGATGCCGATGCGTTCGAGCGCGAGGAGCTCGGGCGAGCCGACGAGGAAGTCCTCGGCGGCGCACGGGGGGTCCGCGGCGCGCGTCGCCAGCGCGTGGAAGGCGGCCTGCGTCTCGGCGAGTCTCACGGGAGCGCCCTCCGCCGCGGCGGCGCGAGCACCTCCGCCTCGATCGCCTCGGCGCGCCGGCTCTCCTCGACGAGCCGCTCGAGCGGCGGGATGTGGTCGTCCCACTCGACGAGCGTGGAGACCGGGCCGACGCGGCGCACGGTCTCGCGGTAGAGGTCCCAGACCGCGGCCGGAACCTCGTGGTCGTGCGAGTCGAGCAGGTAGCGGCCCCTGTCCGAGTGGCCGGCGAGGTGGAGCTGCCCCACCCGATCGGCCGGAACGCCGGCGAGGTACGCATGGGGATCGAAGCCGTGGTTCCGAGCCGAGACGTAGACGTTGTTCACGTCGAGCAGGATCCCGCAGTCGGCGCGGCGGACCACCTCGGAGGCGAACTCCCACTCCGACATCTCGGACGCACGGAACGCGACGTAGGACGAGACGTTCTCGAGCAGGATCTGCCGGCCGAGCGCGTCCTGGACGCGCGCGACGCGCGCGACCACGTGCCGTAAGGCCTCCTCGGTGTACGGCAGCGGCCAGAGGTCGTGCGCGTACCGGCCGCCGTGCGAGCCCCAGCAGAGGTGATCGGAGATCCACGCGGGCTCGATGCGACGGGCGAGGTCGGCGAGCTGGGCGAGGTAGCCCTCCGAGAGCGGGTCGGTCGAGCCGATCGAGAGCGAGACGCCGTGGAGCACCACCGGGACGTCGCGCCTCACCTTCTCCAGCACGGCCAACGGACGTCCGCCCGGCGCCATGAAGTTCTCGCTGATCGCCTCGACCCAGTCGACCGGAGGCGGCGTGGCGAGGTGCTGGGCGAAGTGCTTCGTGCGGAGGCCGATGCCGTGGCCGAGGTGCTTTCGCGTGAACGCCATCGTGACTCCGGGGGGACCGGCGCAGCGCGCGCCGGCCCCCCGCTCCGGACTACGTGGAGGCGAGGACCTTGCCGCCCTTGTCGGTGCAGACCTTCGCGCTCTTCTCCTCGGTGAAGCCCTGCCCCTTGCAGGAATTCTGGGCCTTGCACGCGTTGGCGGCGCCGGCGCAGCTGCCCTTGCCCTTGCACTCGTTCACGCCGGCGCACTTCACCACCTTGGCGCCTTCCTTTTCCTTCGCGGCGGCCTTCTCTGCGGCGAGCGCGGTGCCCGACGCGAAGAGGGAGAACACGGCGCCGGCGATGACAGCGCCCTTCATGGCTGTACGGATCATGAGTGCTTCCTTTCGAGGTGTTGCGGTTGTGCTGCGGTGGGTGGGCCGTCACGGCCCGGGTGAGATCACTTCTGGGCGGTGGAGGCGGCGTCTGACTTCGCGAACAGGGAGAGCTCGATCGTCCCCTGGTCGGCGACGACCTTCGCGAGCGACTGGACGCGCGCGAGCCAGCCGTCCGTGTACTTCGGCCCGATGTGGTACGCGTCGCGGTCGAAGCCCTGGACGGTCGCGCGGATCCGCACGGTCCGCTTCTCGCCATAGGCGCCGGGCGGGAAGAGGAGGGCGGTGCCCTTCACCGTTTCCTTGCGCCCGTCGACGGGCTTCCGTCCGCAGACGGTGAACGGCACCTGGGCGGTGAAGGGCACCGGCTGCTCGGGGGCGAGCGCACCGATCTTCACGCCGTCGAGGGACGCCTCGAACCGGCACGCCGCGGGGTCGCTCTTCTTGTTCGTGACCCACTGCTGGAAGTGCTCGGTCTTGGTGTCCTCGTTGTCGACCTTGATGCTCGTGAGCGGGACCGAGCAGTGGCCCGAGGCGAGGCCGGTCTTCTCGTCGTAGCGGAGGTCGCAGGCGACCGCGGAGCTCTGGGCCGTGATCCGCTCCCCGAGCTTCGCGTCGAAGATGGCGTGGAAGGTGTTGTTGCCGGCGTCGGGGTCGACGCGGAGCTCCTCCGCGAGCGCGGGAGTGGCGAGGGATAGCGCGAGCGCGGCGAGCGGGACGGTGCGGTGCATGGGTGCTTCCTCCATTCCGGCTCGAGGCCGGCGTTCTGGAGGGCAGTCCCGCGCGCGAGGCGATGATTACGCGCGAAGGGAATCCCGGGAGGGTGGCCGGCGACGTGAAATGCGCGACCGCGTGACGACCTCCACCGCGGAGCACTCACGCTCCACACGAACACAGGAGTCCCAGATGCCGGCACGCATCCCGCCCGTCACCTCCACCACCGCCCCCGAGGCCACGAAGCCCGTCCTCGACGGGATCAAGAAGGCCCTCGGGATGGTCCCGAACCTCTACGCGACCATCGGTCACTCGCCGGCGGCGCTGAAGGGCTACCTCGCGTTCTCGGAGGCGCTCTCCGGCGGGAAGCTCTCGCCACGCGAGGCCGAGCTCCTCGCGCTCCACGTCTCCGAGCTGAACGGCTGCAGCTACTGCCTCTCCGCGCACACGGCGCTGGCGGCGAAGGCCGGCGCGTCCCCGGAGGACGCGGCGGCCGCCCGCGAAGGGCAGTCGCAGAGCCGGCGCGAGCGGGCCATCTTCGCGCTCGCGCGCCGGATCGTCCGGACCGGCGGCGCGCGCGCCGGCCGCGAGCTCGCGGAGGCGCGGGAGGTGGGCCTCACAGACGGAGAGATCGTCGAGGTCGTCGCCCACGTGGCGGCGCGGGTGTTCACGAACGCCGCCGCCATCCTCTCGGAGACGGAGATCGACTTCCCCAGGGCACCGCGGCTGCCGTCGAACTGACCCCCTGCGCGAGAATCGTTCCTCGCGAGCCGCGCCCGCGTGACGTCTACACGCTACGGGGGCCTCCAAGCCACGGGCTGAGGCGCTTCTACGGGGACCCGCGCTGAGCCCCTCCGGGCCGCGTCATCTCCGGTCCGCCGCCGAGACAGGAGGACAGAGGCTCGAAGGAGGCGCGGCGATGAACGGGACCATCACGGGCAAGGAAGTCATCCTGCACTGGCTCACGATCGTGCGGCTCTGGGGTGCGCGGTGCTACATGCGCTGCCTTCGCGCAGCCCTGGGCCGCTCACAGTCGACGTTCCTCGGGGTCGTCACGCGCTGCGACGAGTAGCCCGAGATCACCGTCGACGGCGCCGCTGGGAGAGCCTTCACGGAGAGGCCGTGGTGGCGCCGTCCGGCCCGAGGGGGCGCAGCCGCGTTCATGGGCGCCTCCGCCGGAGCGAACGGGCACGCCGAGCGGAATCACCGCCGCTTCCACTTGGTCCCATCGATGCCCGCGCCCGCGGTGCCGCCAGTCATTCGACCCGACCGACCTCGCCGCAGCGCGGGCAGGCGGCCTCGCCGCTCGCGCGGGGCTTGGGGATCTCGCAGCTCTCACCCGAGCAGCAGGAGCTCATCGCGTTCTCCTACGGCCCGGTCTTCGCGGGAAGGCTGGCCTGGTAGCCGAGCCTGTTCACGGCATCGACCATCTGCTGCGGCGTCACTCTCGTGGGGTCGAAGTCGATGGCGGCGCTCTTCCTGTCGACGTCGACCCGCGCATCCTTCACGCCGTCGAGCTTCGACAGGGCGGTTCGCACCGCGACCCTGCAGGACGCGCAGGTCATGCCCTCGACGTGCAGCGACACGGTGGCGGAGCCTGCCGCGGTGTCCTCGGCGCTGGCGTAACCCGTGGCGATGTGGGCGACCGCGAGCGCGGCCGTACCGAGCAACGAGGTGGCGAGGACGATCCTGAGCATCTTCATGAAATTCTCCATTCTGGTGATCAATCGAAGAGGAACTGCGCCAGGTATGGGAAGCCGAGGAGGCCGGCGACCACCACGGTCGCGATCCACAGCATCACCTGGCCGAAGCGATTCGCCCTGGGCAGCTCGCAGTCGCAGGCTGGGCCTGCAGCGGCGGTCGCAGGCGCCAGCCTGGGGCGCCGGTAGGTGAAGAAGAAGCCTGCGCCGAGCAGCACGAGGGTGAGCGCCGCAAGGTAGGGGCGATACGCCTGGAACTCGACGAGGAGGCCGGCGCCGCCGAGACCGAGCGCGGCGAAGAGGAGCGGGCCGAGGCAGCAGAGCGACGAGGCGAATGCCACGACGATCGCGCCTCCGACCGATGCGGCGGTGAGCTTCCTCGTGGGATCGACCTTCCCGGTCGCTGCACTCTCCATTGATCGGTCCTTTCCGTGTCTTTGCTGGACAGGTCCATCCAAGCACCGGGCCATTTCTTCCCGTACGACCAGGAACCCGGAATTCCCCTCGCAGCGGCCGTCGAGTCTCGTGGAAGCGCCGCGTGTAGCGCCGGCACGTGCGGGCGCTGGCACGTTCGCCAGGGTCCCTGTCAAAAATAAATGTTCCGCTCGAGTCATCGTTCGGCCGGCGACGCATCGGGATCGGGCCGGCGGTCGCGAAGATCGGCTTGCGGCACCGCAAGGTGGTACCTACAACCTGGGTTGTAGGTACAACCAGCGTCGCCGGCGCGTACGCCCGCGAAAATGAGGCCGAACATGAAGAAGCCGAGGATTCTCGTCACCGCCGCCGCAGGGCACACCGGCACGCCGACCGCGCTTCAGCTCCTCGAGCGCGGGTACCCCGTGCGGTGCCTCGTCCGGAGGGTCGATGCCCGCTCTGAGCGACTGCGGGACGCCGGTGCGGAGGTGGTCGTGGGGTCCCTCACGGACCCGGCCGACGTCGAGCGGGCGCTGGAGGGCGCACAGCGGGCCTACCTCTGCCCGCCGTGGGGCCCCGACCTTCTCCACGTCGTCTCGACCTTCGCGGTCGCGGCACGCGAGGCGCGCCTCGAGTCGATGGTGGCTCTCTCGCAGTGGCTCGCGAGCCCCCGCCACCCATCGATGGCGACGCGTGGGCTCTGGCTCATGGAGCAGACGCTGCCGTGGATCCCGGAGGTCGCGGTGACGGTCGTGAACCCCGGGTTCTTTGCCGACAACTACATGCGGCTCCTGGAGCCGATCGCGCAGCTCGGGGTGATGCCGATGCCGCTCGGCGCCGGTGAGAATGCGCCCCCCTCGAACGAGGACATCGCGAGCGTGGTCGTGGGCGCGCTCCTCGATCCGGAGACGCACGGCGGCAAGACCTATCGCCCCACGGGACCGCGCCTCCTGTCGCCCGCCGGCATCGCCGACGCGTTCTCCAAGGCGCTCGGACGGCGCGTTCGGTACGTGGAGCTGCCACAGGTGATGTTCCGCAAGGCGCTGCGGGTGCTCGGCTTGAGTCCCTTCGAGCAGTCGCAGCTCCGCCATTACGTCGAGGACTACCGGCGAAACGCCTTCGCCGTGAACGCGCCGACGGATGTCGTGGCCTCGGTGGGCGGGCGAGCGCCGGAGGAGTTCGAGTCCATCGCGAGGCGCTACGCCACGTCCCG
This sequence comes from Anaeromyxobacter sp. SG64, assembly GCF_022690745.1. Classification (NCBI taxonomy): domain Bacteria; kingdom Pseudomonadati; phylum Myxococcota; class Myxococcia; order Myxococcales; family Anaeromyxobacteraceae; genus Anaeromyxobacter; species Anaeromyxobacter sp. SG64. Next base: position 75,823 of record NZ_JALCZB010000015.1, read on the forward strand.
GCCTGAGGCCAGGCGCACCGTTCTCCGGGCGGCGAAGGCGCTCTGGAACTTCACCCGCATCCTCCTCACCCCACCGCTCGACCTGGATCGCGTCGACCGCGTCCAGGGACACCCGGGGCTCGAGAGGAGCGAGCTCGCGAATGACTCTGGGATCTGGCGAGCCACGCACGCGGCGATGCCGCTCGCCGTACGGGTGGCGCCCTGACCCCACCGACTACCCAACCAGCCCTCGGCGGCGAGCGGGCCAGGGCCTTGACGAATGCCGATATGGGCATATGTTTACGCTCAATGGCACGAGCAGCGACCACCTCGGACGTCTTCAACGCGATCGCCGAGCCGCAGCGCCGGGAGATCCTGGCACTGCTGCGGGCGGGTGAGCGGCCGGTGACCGAGCTGGCCCAGGAGCTGGGGATGACGCAGCCCGGGGCGTCAAAACACCTGCGGGTGCTCCGGGAGGTCGGGCTCGTGCGGGATCGCAAGGCAGGCAAGCAGCGCCTGTACGGCCTTGACGCCCGCGGGCTGCGACCGGTCCACGAGTGGACCGGCGGGTTCGAGCGGTTCTGGAACGAGAGCTTCGATCGGCTGGACGCGTACGTGCAGGACCTCGAGCAGGCAAGGCAGGAGGACCGATGGCAGCGACAGGACGGGACGCGCCGGCGCAGTCAGCGACGGCCGACCGCGAGATCGTGATCTCGCGGGTCATCAGTGCCCCACGGGAGCTGGTGTTCGAGGCGTTCACCGAGGTGCGGCACCTGTCGCGATGGTGGGGACCGGAGGGGTTCACCACCACCACGCGGGCATTCGAGTTCCGCGTCGGCGGGGAGTGGGACTTCGTGTTGCACGGTCCGGACGGGACGGACTACCGGGAGTGGATCTCCTGGACCGAGATCGCCCCGCCGGAGCGGATCGCGCTGCTGCACGGTGAGTTCCGCGGCGACCCGAACGCCTTCGAGTCGGCCCTCACGTTCGCGCCCGACGGCGCGGCGACCCGGCTCGAGATGCGCACGGTGTTCCGCACCAAGGAGCTGCGCGACGAGGCGGTCGAGAAGTACCACGCGATCGAGGGCGGCCAGCAGACGCTGAGCAACCTGGCTGCCTACGTCACCGGGATCGTTCGGAAGGGAGTCGAGGACTGATGGCCGGCAAGGTGTTCTTCAGCGTGTCGATGTCGCTGGACGGGTTCATCGCGCCCGAGGGGCGCATGGGTGACCCGGATTGGACGGCGCAGTGGATGGAGCTGCAGCAGTGGATATTGCCGCTGCGGTTCCTACGGGAGAACCTGAAGCTCGGCGAGGGTGGCGAGGAAGGGCGCGACAACGACATCGTGCGGGAGACGTTCGAGCGCACCGGCGCGAGCGTGATGGGCAAGCGCATGTTCGACCTCGGCGAGCAGGCGTGGCCGGAGGAGGCGCCGTTCCACACGCGGGTGTTCGTCGTGACGCACGAGAAGCGTGACCCCTGGGAGCGGCCGGGTGGGACCACCTTCCACTTCGTCAACGACGGCATCGAGACCGCGCTCGACCAGGCCCGCGAGGCCGCCGGCGACCGGGACGTCCGCATCGCGGGCGGCGGCGCAACGATCCTGGAGTACGTGAACGCCGGCCTGATCGACGAGTTCTCGATCGCGCTCTCGCCCGTGCTGTTCGGCTCCGGAATCCGCCTGTTCGAGGGCGTGGACGCGGGCCGCGTGGCCCTGGAGCCGGTCCGCGCGGAGCCGACGCAGCGGGTGACCCACCTGAGCTACGCAGTCCGGGAGCGATGACTGTCTCGTCCTGAGCGCTGGGGCTCGCGATGAACGTGGACGTGGCGAAGCCGCGAAGCCTCACCGCGCATCGACCCATCGTCATCGGTGAAGGCTCGAAGGTAGGAGCGGGCAGCGTCGAGCTCGAACCCGTGGCGCCGCACACGACCGTCGCGGGAGTCCCCGCGAAGCGGGTGGGCATCCCGAAGGCCGAGTTCCGGCGTTCAGATGGAGCAGGGCTTCGATGTCGACGCGCCCGCAGGAGAGTGAATCAGCGGCCCCCGCGCCGTCGTTCCTGCCGGCGCCCCTCGCATGACGCGGCGACATGAAGGCGGGGCGGGCGCGATCTTCTCGGCGCTCCTGCCAAGGAGGCCACCCGGAAGAACCGTGCATCAGGAGCGAGGCGAGACCTTCCCCCTGCCCATGGCGACTTCAGCGCAGGCGGTGAGCGAGTACGACGTTACGGCTCGCTCGACCGACGTGTTCGGCCGCGTCTTGTGCGGCATCCGGGACCACCACTTCATCATCGACGGCCCGGTGATAAACGGCGCGCTCGGCGAAGAGGTGACGCCCGTAGAGGTCTCGCTCTCCGCCGTCGCAGCCTGCGGGGTCGAACTGATTCAGGCGCTTGCCCGGAAGGAAAACATGCCGCTGCGGACCGTGGGCGTGAAGATGCACGGGGTCCTTGACCGAGCCAAGCAGCCGCGCAGCGACGTGAGGACGCTCAACTCCGTCGCCATGGACTTCAAGCTGGGAGGCGTGGACGACTCGCAGGCCGCCGTGCTCGTAGCGGGCTTCAAGCGGCTCTGACCGCTGTATGGCGCGGTCGCGGTCGCGATCCCCGTGGTGCTGGTCCGCTACACCGTTGCATAGCGTTGCAGCCGCGACGGGGGGGTCCGGTGAGGTCGGGGAGGCGCGTGTCTACCCTGACCTTGAAAGACATGAAGTCGCCGAGCAAGGCGAAGGCCCCGAGGCCGCGCACTTTCGCGCGAAACCTCGAAGCCTTCAGAGAGTCGGGGCGACTGAATTTGAACCAGCGACCACTTGCTGCACCTCAGGAAGGTGGCGCGGCAAGGTTGTGTCCCTAAGAATGTGTGAATCGGAAGTTCGCGGAGGCTGAGAAGGAAGTGGAAGCTCCTCGGTGACCAAACACCAACGGCCTCGCTTGGCGGCGAGTCCAAGGAGCTTCCAGTGAACGAGG